>DATIGG010000630.1:0-5594 GCA_035454825.1 Thermodesulfobacteriota bacterium
GCAGCCCCTTCTGATGCCACCACACTGAGTGTCCACGAACTCAACTACCTTTTGGGAAAGCTGAAAGTTTCGACCTTTATGACGCCAAGGGACAAGTTAATCACAATTACTCCTGATACTCTCATCGAAGAAGCGGTCCAGCTCATGAGTGTTCATAAGATCGGGTGCCTTCCTGTCTTGGAGGATGAAAAACTCTATGGAATTTTTACAGAAACGGATGCCCTGAACCACCTTGTAGTTATCTTTGGTTTAGAGCAAAAAGGCACCCGTCTGACAGTTGTCTTTGAAGATAAACCCGATGCGATGATTGGAGTGCTTGAAGCGTTCAAGAGACACGAGGCACATCTTATCAGCTTTGTATCCCCCTCTTTCATGGTAGAAGAGAAAAGGATCGCTGCCATCCGGATCAAAACTGGAGATTATGAGCCTATTGTTAAAGATTTGGAAAAAGCTGATTATGCGGTATTATCTATAGGCAAATGGCCTTCCATCTAAACGGTTCCCCGGCCATGCCTATTCTTTTTCTGTCAGCTTCGCAATCTCTTTCTGGACGTCCTGCCACATGTGGCCATGCAGGTTAAGGGTCAACTTGCAGAAGGGGCAACTTATAATGGCTCCCTCAACCATTTTCTCGATAGGATAATCGGTCTTGTGACCACAGACCGGGCATGAAAAAGAAATGATATTCACTGTTACTCCGCACAGTCGCAATGGATAGCTTAACTGAGGGTTTCATCAGGGGGAATCAAGCAACAAACGTCCCCCTTTTGAATCTCCAGGTCACTAACCCCTCTTCTCGCAGTTGCAGGATCGCGATTCTCACAGGATTGCGGCTCACATCGAGCTGATTTGCCAATTTTTCTTCGACTAACCGCTGGCCTTTCTTAAGTCTCCCTGCAAGGATCATCTTTTTGAGTTGCTCGTATATTTCCTGGCTGATTTGACGTCTCTTGTACTTTCTCGGAAAGATTTCCTTAAGGACTTCTTCATGAATCACGTTTTTCATCTTAACTACCCTCTTCTCTCTATTAAGATCAAGAATAACCAAGATCATCGACAGCGGAATCCATTATAAATCAATTCTTCAAAAAAGGGAATATAGAATCAACATTTAGAGTAATCGATCAGTTAGGCTCCGAGAGCTTTCCCTGGAACAGGATGTCCCTCAGGAGAAAACATGAAGCGGCTCATTCAGGCGGATAATCAAGGGTGAATAATTTATGTTGCCAAACGTGCATGTTTTGAGGTAAGAAATAAAGGGGTTTGAAAAGATCTCGGAGAAAAGTGGAATCACCGAACAAAGATTACCTCGATTTCAAAGCCGTTACTGCAATCCTCATCTTGACGCTGCTCTGGGGACTGAACTATCCTGCAATCAAATACTCCAATCAGGGGATTTCTCCTGTCTTTGCTTCAACGCTGCGGTCGGTCGTGGCTTCGATCTGTGGTGCGTTTTATTGCATCAAGAGGCGAGAAAAACTATTTCACACCGATATCATGCTCTTCCATGGTTTCATGGTCGGCCTCTTGTTTGGCTTGGAGTTTGCCTGCATCTACATTGGATTGCTCTACACGGATGCAGCACGATCGGTCATCTTCGTCTACATGAGCCCGTTTATTGTGGCCCTCGGCGCTCATCTCTTCCTGAAAGGAGACCGCCTGACCTCTTTAAAAGTGTTCGGACTGATGCTGGCTTTTGCGGGTGTCTGCGTCGTCTTTGCGGGGAGGCCAAAAACAGCCAAAGCAACGATGCTTCTGGGAGACTTCCTGGAGATTCTGGCCGCCTTTTTTTGGGGCGCGACAACGGTATACATTAAGCGGTTTATGGCCGGAAAGGTCCATCCCATCAATACCTTCCTCTATCAACTTTTCTTCTCCATTCCCATCTTATTGATCGTGAGTCTCTGGTTAGAGCCCAAATGGATTTATGACATTGATCTAACGATCATCACCTCCCTCTTTTACCAGTCGATCATTGTCGCCTTTGTCAGTTATTTTGTCTGGTTTAGGCTCATCCATGAATATTCCGTCAGCCGACTCTCTGCTTTCACCTTTTTCACCCCAATCTTTGGGGTCCTATTTGGCATTCTATTTCTTAAGGAAGAGTTGACGATTTCCTTGATGGTTGGCCTTCCTTTGGTCTCCGTGGGAATCTTCTTTGTGAATCATAGAAAAAGAGCTCAAGTTTAAGGCTAAGGATGAGAAAGAGATAATAAGACAAGAGAGACGAAACGCTTTGCGCCATGCTCTATGCGCCATGCTTATATTGAGGTTGGGGTCTTGATATGCCGGTTGGAATCTTCATCACTCTCTTCGGTTATCTTTTAGGTTCAGTTCCCACTGGAATTGTTCTCACCCGGCTTTTTTCCGGGGTAGATCCACGAAAATCGGGCAGCAAAAACATTGGGGCTACCAACATCTACCGAACTGCAGGCAAAACCCTTGGAGTTTTAACCTTGGTCGGAGACATGCTGAAAGGAGCCATCCCGATATGGATGGCAATCATGTGGGGTATTTCTGACCTTTGGATTGCCATGGTGGGATTGAGTCCTATTGTGGGCCATATCTTTCCCATCTTTCTCGGTTTTAAAGGGGGAAAAGGAGTGGCGACAGCGCTTGGCATTTATCTTGTGATCTCTCCCATCGCCGTGTTGATCGAATTTTTTCTTTTTGCCTTTATCGTTTGGAAATGGAGAATCATTGCCTTAGGATCGATCACCTGTGCTACAACGATTCCCATTTTGATCGCTTTTTTCAGGAGTGATTCCAAAGCTTACTTTATCCTCAGCGTCATTATTGCTGCATTGATCCTCTATCGGCATCAGTCCAATATTGCCCGGATTATACAAGGAACAGAGAACAGGTGGAGGCCTTGAATTCGATTTCGGATTTCAGATCTCTGATTACAGATTCAGAAATCTAAAGTTTTTTTAATGCGGCGAGCCTTCTTCGCTCTTTTTTGGAAAGTTTCCTCGACGGACCTTTCCTCTTTTCTCCTCTTGCCTCTTCTTCATCCTGGAAAATCCCCCTTTGAGGTCGAAAAGAGGCCTTTTCCAGTCTTTCAAGAAATTGATCTGAAGGAATCACGGAGATGGACAGCCGCTCGGCATATCTTGCGATTTCCCGGTCCGAGGTGACGACAATCACACCTGCCCCCTTCGCCATGGCCATCCTCTTGATTACCTCATCGGCCTTTTCATCCCGTTTTGAGAAGACCACTTCGATTCCTTTTCTCATTTCCCTCTTTTCTGTGATCCAACCGCCCTGCCATCCATCAAAAACAACCGTAATCTCGCACGGTCTTTGTCTCCGATAAAGAGAAATCTTATCGATGAGCTGGTCTCTTTCTCGTTGAAGATCAATCGAATTCATTTGAATCAGCGAACGGCCGACATGGAGGAGATTGTATCCGTCAATGAGGAGGTGCATGCTCTAAGATCCGTGAATCGTAAAGAGTATGGGGTGAGAGGGTAAGAGGTAAAACTCATACAACTGACGCCTTGCCACTTACGCTTCACCATAAAAATTTTATATAAACGATTCCATCATATCAGAGATAAGCTTGTCCAAATTTCCGGGATTTTCGGTCTCGATTCGCCTCAAGATCTCATCAACCTGGATCCGGAGTTCCGGATTTGAGAGATCCTCTAACGATCGATAAAGCCCAGCCCTTCTTCCAAGTCGAAAATTGGCCTTTTCTTCTCGAGGAAGAGCCAGGTACCGGTCAATGACGGCCAGCATTTTTCTTTTCCCATCAGGAAGCTTCCCTTCCACCTCTTCAAGGAGGTTGAGAACATGGTCGCTGACAAAATTACTGGTGATCCCTTCCAAGGTTTCAACCAACAACCGTTCTTCGACCACGACCTCATCGTCGCCCAAGAGAATAAATTCTCTCCTCTCAACCTTCTGATAAAGGGCCATCGTCTTTAAAACCTTCAGAGTTCGGACCCGGATGAAGTCCGGATCGATCTGGTTAAGGACTTTCGCCGTCTCAATGGCATGCTCTCTCCACATCCCCTGCCCTCCCAAACCGAGAACAACATATTCGGAAAGGGAAATTCCAGACTCCTTTATCTTTCTTCCAGCATCGATATGCTCCTGGGCAGTTACCCCTTTCTGGACATATTGGAGCAACGGGTCATACCCTGTCTCCAAGCCGATATGAATTCGAGAAAGACCAGCCTGATGAATATTGCCAAGTTCCTCAGCGGTTTTCTGGGAAACCGTCTTCGCCCTGGCATAGGTTGTAATTCTCTCAATGGAAGGGAAAGTTTTTTTGAGATAGCTCAGGATCTCGACAAGATTCTTTGCCTTATGAATGAGATTATTGGCATCCTGGAGGAAAACGTTTTTCCCTCCCGTATAAAGCCAGAGGATGACACTCCGGTATCTTTCGGGAAATTGGTGGGGGTGTTGTAAGATAAAATTGGCCAGAGGTGCAGCGATCTCTCCTCCAAAACCCTTACTCCAGGACAGGGACTTTATCTCTGAAACGACCTCCCGGATCGCATCAATGTCCTTTTTGACCTCTTCAACGGATCTCAGGCTGAACTTTTCTCCCTGATAGGTATGGCAGAATTCACATCGGTTCCAGGGACAATTCCGGGTGACCCTGAGCAAGAGACTGTAGGCTTCGCTCGGTGGCCGGATGGGACCCTGCTCAAAATAGGGTTCGCTCATGAATCGTACCTTCCCAAGAACCGTTAGACTTAAAGACAATGATTTGATAACTATTTGACCAAATTAAACTCAAAATCACTTCGCAGACCAAGGGAGACCACTCGTAAAAGCTTCGTGTACCTTCGCATCAGTCAGGCTCTGTAAGTCATCAGGACGGATCTTCAAGATAAAAAAGATCTTATTTTCTATTCCATAAATTATCTTCTCCAACCGATCGAGATAGTCAATCGATTTCTGATCCCTTCCATAGCGGTTTTTGAGATCCAAAAATCTCTCTTCGAGCGTGACAATCTGATCGTGACGGACTCGCTTATCAGCATAATTGACCACTTCCTCTTCTGACACGAAGGCGAAATCTCCTTCCTTTTTTAACCAGACATGCTGCGCCACGATCTCTCCGACCCTCTCGTAGCCGATCTCCTTCAGGAGACGGCAACCTGCCTGAGTATGGTCCTCTTTCGTTTTGATGCATACGGTCTTAGCAATATCGTGAAGGAGCGAGCCGGCTTCAACGAGACGCAGGTCGATCGTTTGCCCTTTCTGATTCAATTCCATGGAGAGAAAAAGAGCGACCTTGGTGACTTGGAGACTGTGGGCAATGATATTCTCCAGCATTCCATGCCGTTCCATTAATCGCAGGCATTCCTCTCTATCTGGAATCATCCCTATCTCTCTTATAAATCCTGGGGTGCATTCCCAGAGGGAGCGCACCGCTGAATGGCGTGAATCGGGGATCACGTCCTACAAACTCTTATTTTTAGCAACAATTTAGCCGTCAGGGGTATTGTATGATGAGATGCCCCTCCATTCCTTTTTCCATCAGGTTGGCAACCGAAATCCGCCAGGGTCTGTTTTTTGGCTTCCTCTCATTTTTGATAGGAACCTCCAGTTTGAGCGGGCTCTTTCCTGTGATC
>DATIGG010000631.1:0-3274 GCA_035454825.1 Thermodesulfobacteriota bacterium
GGCTATCCGAAAGCGTCCGTCGTCACATGGGGGGCCATTCAAGGACCTGCTGCGATTCCCAAGGAGGCCGTTGATAAAATCAGCTCGGTCGTTGAGAAGGCCTTAAAAAGTCCTGAATTGATCAAAGCCCTTGAAGTCCTCGGTTTTCTTCCTTCATTCATGGGCCCAACAGAAGTAAAGCAGTTCATTGCCGAAGAGGAGAAGCGGATGCAGGAAGTGGCGAGGAGCGCTAACCTGATTGGCCGCTGATTTCACTCGGCCCGGGGTTTCCTGGCGAGATTCCTCAACAGGGGCGCGAAGAGCAAGAGAACCGCACTTCCGAAAAGGAGGGCTGAGATCGGGCTGCTGATGAAGATCGAAAAACTCCCTCCCGACAGGATCAAAGATTGGCGAAAGGCGTTTTCCAGGAGCGGCCCGAGCACCAGGGCGAGGATGAGGGGAGCAGCTTCATAACCGAACTTCTTCGCCAGAAAGCCAAAGACGCCGAAGAGGATCATGATAAAGATTTCTGCCGAGCTGTTGTTTAGACTGTAGACGCCGATCAAAGAAAAGAGAAGAATAAAAGGAAATAGCAAGGCGTAGGGGACTTTGAGCAATTGAACCCAGATTCCGATTAACGGAAGATTGAGGATGAGAAGAATCACATTGCCAATATACATGCTGGTGATCAGTCCCCAGAAGAGGTCAGGTCTTTTGGCCATCAATAGGGGGCCAGGCTGGAGACCGTAGATCATGAGCGCTCCCAGCAGCAAGGCTGTGACCACGTTGGAAGGGAGTCCGAGTGTGAGAAGAGGGACAAACGCCCCACTCGACCCGGCGTTATTAGCCGATTCGGGGCCTGCAACTCCCTCGATCATTCCAGTCCCAAATTTTTCAGGGGTTTTGGAGATACGTTTTTCTGTTGCGTAAGAGGCAAACGAAGCAAGCACCGCCCCGCCCCCTGGGAGGATCCCCAGAAAAAATCCTATGACAGACCCGCGGAGGATAGGTCCAATGCTTCTTCTCCAATCCTCTAGTGTGGGAAGAAGATTCTTGATTCGGGATACATAAATTTCCCGGTCTAACCCTTCTTCGATATTGGTTAATACTTCCGCAACCCCAAACATTCCCATCGTGACCGGGATGAGCCCTATCCCATCCATTAGTATTGGATAGTTAAAGGTAAAGCGATAAGTTCCAGAGATCAAATCTGTGCCGACAGTACTCAATAAGAGACCGGCCCCTGCTATCAGAAGTGACTTGATCAGCGACCCTTGCGCAAGAAAGATGATTAAAACAATCCCGAGAACCATAAGAGAAAAATACTCGGCTGGACCAAATCGAAGGGCCACACGGATTAATACCGGAGCCATGAGCATCAGACCCATCAGCCCTAAAGTCCCTGCGATAAACGATCCGAATGCCGAGATTCCGAGGGCCCTTCCTGCGCCCCCTTGCCTTGCCATCTGATAACCATCCAGGCAAGTGACCACAGAACCAGTCTCGCCCGGAATATTGACGAGGATGGACGTCGTCGATCCTCCGTACATGGCGCCATAGTAGATCCCGGCCAACATGATCATGGCTGCAACCGGGTTCATTTGAAAGGTGCCCGGGAGAAGAAGGGCGATCGCCGCAGGAGGACCCAGTCCGGGAAGAACCCCGACCAGCGTGCCAATCAAAACCCCTATAAAGCAGTAGAATAAGTTTACCGGGGAAAAAGCAACGCCAAATCCCATGAAAACGTTGTGAAGAATCGATTCCATTTTCTTTCAATATCAGAAGCCCAGGAATCCTTTCGGAAGCTGGCTTTGTAACCAGATTTGAAAAATGACATACGATCCCATCGAGCCTGCTCCGGCTGTGATCAGGCTCACCCACCACTTCTGACGGTAAATGATCTCTAAGAGCGAAAAGATGAGAAGAAAGGTGACCACCAGAAAACCCAGGGTATCCAGAAAAACCGCATAGAGAGAAAGCAGGATCAGGACAGGAGCTATCTTAATGAGAGATTTAAAAAGTTGCGATGCAATTCCAGCCAGTTGAAGCCTTCCTTTGATTAAAGTTCGGAGGAAAAGGCCTAAACTTAATCCGAGAATGATAAAGGAGAGTAAAAGGGGAAAGAATCCTGACCCGGGTTCATGGAGAGTACCAAGAGGGAGACGGGTAGTCAGTTTGATTACCCCTAAGGAAAAGAGCATCCAAAAAATGCTACTCCAAAAATCAAGGCTTTTCATGATCTGAACCCGTGGATCTATCAACCTTTGGATTACCCTTCATGGAACAGTGACGAGATCTCTTATAACAGGACGGGCCCGGTCCGGCTCAATCAGGAGGCGATCTCCTGGTTTCAAGAACGTGATGCAGGCCTGCTTTCTCTTTCCGTTCACAGAGACGAGGCAGCTCATGCAGATTCCCTTCCCACACCTGTAAGGCCGAAAGGCAACCGTAGAGTCCAACCTGTTGTAGATATATTCCAGTGCGCGATGGAGGGTCAATCCATCCATAAAGGGCAGGAAGTATACCGATTCTCTGGCCTCTTCCTGAGAAGGGGTGGGCAAACGCCGAATCCGGATTTCTATTTGATTTCCGGATTCGCTGGATCCGGTTTGGCCGCTGTTTCGGTCCATAGATTCATCTTTCCTTCTTCTTTTCGAATCAGAATGTGCTTCAGCCAATCGCGGTCATTCCTTTCTGGATAGTCCAGCCGGAAGTGATGCCCTCGGGTTTCCTTCCTTAGAAGAGCAGACCTCACAACCATCTCTGAAAGATCAAGCATGTTTGAGACTTCAAGGGCATCCATCCACTGAAGATTGAATTCCCGAATAGGTGGGATGGCTACACGCTCCAGATCCTCCGATCTTATCCTCCCTATCTCATCCAACGCCTTTTTAAGTTTTCCTTCCTCCCGCTCCACTCCCGCATAACTCCACATGAGATCCTGGAGTCTGGTTTTGAGATGGGATGGATTAATGGCCTCTTCTCCACCCTCAAAGAATGATTCCATCATCTTTACTTCATGCATCACTTCAGAATCGTCCCAACGGATCTCCTCCTGCTCCTTAGCCCGTTGTGCAGCCTTCTCCCCTGCTTTCGCGCCAAATACCTGCGTCTCGGGGAGGGCATTTCCGGCCAGTCTATTGGCTCCGTGGATATTTCCTGCGGCTTCCCCAGCGGCATAAAGCCCACCGACACGAGTCTGGCAGTCTGAATCGATCCTCACGCCCCCTAATGTATAATGAGCCATGGGCGCCACTTCCAAAGGCTCCCGGGAAATATCGATCCCGTACTTCAG
>DATIGG010000632.1:0-2537 GCA_035454825.1 Thermodesulfobacteriota bacterium
AATGATCTGTTCGATCATCACTCCGATGAAGACGGAGAGCTGCCCGTGGCTTCTCATCATCTCCATAATCCACCGAGTAATTTCTCCGATCAAGAGTGCCTCCTCAATTGCCCCTGAGGGGTTGAATCGCAAATTAGCCAATCTGCAATTCAGACACTGGACTTCAGACTTTAGACACCAGACTTTTTCAATATACGAAATGAAGCCTGGTTCACTCTTTTGAAATGTTTACCCCTCTTTGGCAAATGGTTCGACTAGGCTCACCATCCTGAGCTTGTCGAAGGAGAGGGGTGAGGGAAGATTTTCAGAACAATGTGTCTTTTCAATTATGGACTCCTTAGTAACTGCCAGGTCTTTTTCTCGATGTAATCTCTGCCCGTTATTTTCTCATTGCAGTCTGATGTCTGAGGTCTACGGTCTTTGCTGTCTGAATCACTATTGGCCAGTAACGGCCGTTGCGTTTAATTATTTTTACTGAGAGACCATAGAGTTGACGCATTGTCCTGGCTTTCAGGAGATCTGCGGTTCGTCCGCATGCAATCGCCTGTCCCTCTTTAAGGATCATGGTTTTCTGAAACATGGGCATGATCTCTTCGAGATGGTGGGTGACATAGACAAAACTGGGCGCCGTCTCTATCTTTTCCATGGCTTGAAGGGATGCCAGGAAAATCTCCCGTCCCTGGGGATCTAAACCTGCGCATGGCTCGTCGAGAATAATCAGATAAGGTGCTGCCATGCGTGCCCTCGCAATTAGAACCCTCTGCTGTTCTCCCTGGGATAAGTCTCCAAACCGTAAATTCGCCAACCCGCCGCACGCCAGTTCTTCCAGATATTGACGGGCCAGCGTCAAATCTTTTTTAAAGGGACCTCTTCCTCCAAAATTGAGATACCCGATTTGGGCAAATTTCCCTGAAAGGACTGTGTATAACACCTGTTCCCATTTTGGGATGTTTGAAGTAAGAGCAGAGGTGACCCAACCAATGCTTTTCCGGAGCTCGCGCAGGTCCAGCATCTTCTGGCCTTTGCGCCAAACTTCCCCTCCTCTATTCGGCCAGAGATAGCCACAGACAATCCTGAGGAGCGTGGTCTTACCCGCACCATTCGGTCCAAGAATGGCCCAATGTTCTCCTTTTTGAATGGTCCAGGAAATGGTACTGAGAATTCTTCTCCCGTTTAATGCGTAATTAACTTCCCGAAGCTCTAATAATGGATGGCCCACGATTTTCTCATTCCTCTCCTAAGATAAGGTTGAATCTATATCTCATAACTTTAGATGATAATTCCGTCAAGAAGTCTCCTGGGCTTGTTACCTCAATTCCTGCAAATAATCCACCCAGGGATCAGTGACACAACTTGCCTGCCCCCACCACATCACAGCAAACGACACCAACCACCGGGCATCTTCAAATCATCGATCCCTCCGGTTATGGTTCATAGAGCATATTTAACGATGCATCGTGGGAGTAAATTCTGAAATAATGTGCAGGGGGGTAGAAGGAATTTTGTTCTCCTTCTATGTCTTTTTATTCTTGGCTTCCGCTTTCTGAACGTGTTGCCTGGCAACTAAACGGATTTCATCATAGCTTACATCCTGAGGAAGCAGGGCCTTGATCGGAGCCAACCGTTCACTCCCGGCGCGGGCAATCGCTTCTTCAATGAGACCGATTCGTTCCTTTGAAAGAATCCGGTTAAGGTCGATCGACCTGCCTTCGTCAATGAGCTGGGCAAGATGTCCGGTAATCGTCGAGCGAGTAAGACCCCGCTTCCGGGCAATCTCTTCCAGGGCCCCTCCCTTCTCCCACAGCATCCATGTCGCCTCGACCGTGCTTTCCCCTGAAGGTTTCTTCAGGGTAGGCCGTATTGCCACAGCTCCATCACAGTCACTCAATGGCCTTGCCTCAGGATGCCCTTTTAGATAAGCCCTGACTACCTCAAGAATCTGGTCCCCGTAAGCCGATGCCTTATATTCCCCGCAACCTTTGATGGAAAGCAACTCCGAAGTTGTTTCAGGCAGTCGCTGGCTGATGGCCCTGAGCGTTCGATCATGAAAAATGACGAAGGGGGGAAGGTTGGAGGCCTGAGCGAGTTTGAGACGCATCTGCTTCAGGGAAGCAAACAGGTCTTCATGGAAGGGCAAGTCCGAATCTTCCGGAGACTTCCTCTCCATGATCCTGTCTCTTCTGGTAAAGGTCTTGATTGTGTGAATTTCATCCTTGTCGAGACAGATAGAGCAGTTATCACAACTCTTCCCGGTGATCCGTTCGCCGAAGTACTCGAGAATAAACCGTCTTAAGCATTGGTCGGTATAGGCATAATCAATCATCTTCCGGAGTTTCTTCCGTTCAAAAAGGCTCCGGCGCTCAAGCTCTTGAAAATTGATATTCAGTTTGGAGACAGGAACGCGCAACAGTATTTTCAGACCCCGGCCGCGAAAGGGCGGTCGATATTCCATGGACCCTGCTTGATGAAGTGAAGAGAAATGCCGTCTCAATTGCTCCGGGGGAAGATCTAAATTCTCGGCCATTACGTCCAGGTCC
>DATIGG010000633.1:0-5206 GCA_035454825.1 Thermodesulfobacteriota bacterium
AGACCGTCCTTTCTAAAACAGTTCGCCACTTTCAGCCTCTGTATGGCCTTGGTACTCCTTCCTCAATGCGGTAAAAAAGTGAAAGAGTCGGGTTTAGCCCCAGATTTCACGCTCAAAACCCTTGAAGGCCAGGATATCTCCCTAAACTCTCTGAAGGGAAAGGTTGTGGTCCTCGACTTCTGGGCCACCTGGTGTGCCCCCTGTCGTGAGGCTATCCCTCATCTTGTAGACCTTCATAAGAATTATCGGGAAAAAGGTTTTGAGGTGATTGGCATGAGCCTCGATAAAGGGGAAACGGATGTCGTCCGTCGTTTCGTCAAATCAATGGAGATCCCTTACTCTATCATCCTCGCTCCTGAAGAGGTTGCGCGAAGCTACAGCGTGACCGCTCTACCGACCACTTTCTTTATCGACAAAGAGGGTAAGATTCGGGAAAAGATGATTGGCTTTAATTCCAAGATCGCGAAACAGATGTCCGAAAAAGCTGCCGAACTTACCTCTGAAAAACCCTAACCTCGGGCTCGTTAGTCTCTACCTTGGTCCTTAATTCCCGCCGGAGCCCATCCTGTCACGGAAACGGGGTAGGAATGACGCACCAGACAATATCGGCATCGACAATTTTTGGTCGATACAATGCACTCGACGCCTCAAAACAACCTCCGAAAGAGGCTGGAATACACTCTTTTAGAGCTTTTGGACGGTGAAAAAAAAACTAATTCTTTATCAATTCAACCTCAATAGAAATATTTACGTCATCCCCAATGACCAACCCCCCATTGTCCAACACTTTATGCCAAGCGATACCAAAATCCTTTCGGTTGATCGCCGAGGTTCCAGTTGCACCCCGTCTGATTTTTCCGCCCGGGTCCTTTACTTCCGGAGTCGGCCCTTCAACATCTACGGTGACTTCCTTCGTCACTCCCCGGATGGTGAGGTCTCCAACCACTTTCAATCGGTTGCCATCCACTCTTGTCACTTTTTTGGAAATAAAGCTGATGGTCGGATATTTTGCCACATGAAAAAAGTCTTCACCTCTCAAATGTTCGTCCCGTTTGGCATGGTCGGTATTCACGGAAGCAGCATCAAGGGTAAGATCAACTCTTAAGAGGCCAATATCGCTTTCGTCAATGGTGACAACGCCACTCACCTTTTTGAAATCCCCTTTGACGTTAGAGACGGTCAGGTGACGGATCTTGAATTGAAAACTCGAGTGGTCGGGATCAATTTGATAGGTCGCTGCCTGGGCAAAAACCGGTACGAACAAAACAAAGACTGAGGAAATCGTAAGAATCAATCGTTTCATGGTCCTGTCCCTCCCTGGAATGTGATTGAATGTTAAAGCTACCAAAACAAATCTAATCATCCTTTCATTATTTTTAAAGGAAGCAGGAGAATTTTTGGGGTTCATCTTCCGGGGTTGTCCTTCATCTTGAGGTTGCTTTTTTCCCCAGCTCAAATGCCTCCTTTTTGGCTTTGTCATTGCCCATCATATCCCCCTTTTTCGAGGCAGAAGCCTTTACAATGCCATACAGGTTGAGTTCCGTAAACTCGCACGTGTTTTTGAAGCTGTGGACAATCGGATCTGCGGTGGAGGGATCCGGGTCCCCGCAGACCGTAATCAGGCCGACCTTCTTACCCTTCATTCTGGGAGCGTAGACTTCATGCCACTGCCATTCGACATCAAAAAAGGCACACCAGCGGTCGAGGTAGGCTTTCATCTGAGCCGTCATGGCCCAGAAATAGAGGGGCACGCTGTGAATGATCGCATCAGCCTCAAGGATCTTTTTACGGATTGATGTCATATCGTCTTTGATCACGCAGACCCCGGCCTCATTGCACTTTCCGCAGTCAAGGCATCCGGAGATCTTCTTTTGGGAAAGCACGATCTTCTCAATCGTTGCTCCTGCCTCCTTGGCACCGGCCAGGGCCTGATCCAGAAGGATGTCGCTGTTTCCCTTGACACGTGGACTACCGAGAATTCCCAGAACTTTCATCTTCTCCCTCCTAAAATTGAGAAGGGCAAAGCGCATCGAGCATTGCGCATGCGTAACCCTCCAAGAGACTACCTCTCCCTAATTTCTGTGCAATCGATTTCTTCTTCGGAAATTCCGAGGAGATAGAGAATATTCCTGAGCCGGGTTCGACCCACACTCACACTGGCGACTCTTCGAAGTCTCTCTTTTGCATTATAAGCGATGCCAAGCCCTGCCTGGCCCAACATCAAGACGTCGTTGGCGCCGTCTCCAATGGCCACGGTCTGATCGAGAAGAACTCCTTCTTCACTTGAGACCTGGTTCACGATTTTCGCCTTGTACGCATTGTCAATAACCTTTCCCAGAATTTTGCCAGTAAGCGTCCCTTTCTTGATTTCAAGATCGTTGGCAAAGGCAAAATCGAGGCCCAGCGTTTCCTTCAGAAAATCGACAAAGTAGTGGAATCCTCCGCTCACGACACCCAATTTAAAGCCCAGACGCTTGAGCGTCGCCACTAACTCTTCTGCCCCTTCGGAAAGCTTCATTTCCTTCCGTATTTTTTCAAGCTCTTTAACCTTTAAGCCTTTCAGAAGGGCTACCCGTTGCCGGAGGGCCTCTTCAAAATCGAGGTCACCTCGCATGGCCTTCTCGGTGATTCTTGAGACCTCTCTTAAGACCCCTGCCCTTTTAGCCATCTCATCAATGATTTCCATATCCACCAGCGTGCTGTCCATATCGAAGAAGACGAGGCGTTTATTCTTTCGATAGGCCTCCATCTTCTGCAGGGCAAGATCGATATTGAGATCGTGACTTTTCCCGAGCACTCTCTTTTTCAGGGAGCCGAGGTTTTTGACTCCATTGACATCGATCATCAGCTCGACGCAGCTTGCGCAGTGCCGGGTGAGATTGCTGATCATCTCGATATTGGCATTCTCTTCTCCCAGGATGCTGGAGATCTCCGCCAGGGCCTGGGTATTGCCAAAATAAGTCAGAACAAAAAGGTTTTTATTATTTCTCGCTTTCATCTCCTTTTCAGAAAAGACCCTGAAATTCATATTCAGGCCAAGCCGGCTGGCTTCGAAGAGAAGATCCTTCAACACGCCATCCTTTGACTGTTTCGCTCCGCTCATATCAAGAAGAAAAGAAAGACCGAGAAAATCCTGAAGAGAGGCCTGCTCAATGTCGACCACCTCGACATGATTTTCAACAAGAATTTTGCTGAAGGCCGCAGTGATTCCTGGCTGGTCTGGACCCGATACCGTCACCATCACAAAATCCTTTTTCTCATCCATTCCTCTGCCTCTCTCTTATTAGAAGACCTCCTAAAATCACATGCGAAAGCAAAAAGAGTCACCCCTCAAAACAACAACCCTAATCTCTTCGGCACCTCCATCTTGTAATGCAAATCGGTGAGCCCATGTCCAATTTTAAGCGCAATCTATTATAACTCTTCCTGAATGGGTTCCTCCATAACTCAAAATCAGGAGGATTCGGAAATAAGAGTGTCAGCATGAGTGAACAAGGACCCTATTGTCCTGCATGTAATAATTCACAGACTTCTCAGAAACCCTAATAAGGCCTCATTAAAAACCTTAGGCTGCTCCACATTCGATAGATGACGGGCCGACGGAATGATCACAAGCTTCGAGTTCTTGATTCGCTCATGGATGGCCTGTGCAGCAGCCACGGGTGTTCCAGGATCATCTTCTCCCACAAGGATCAGTGTAGGCAATTTGATTCCGGAGAGTTGATCACGGTAATTCAGCTTCCGGATGGCTTCGTTGCAACCAATATATCCCTCCACGGGGGTCGCCAGAAATTGTTTTCGAATGATCCCTAAACCAGGCGGATTCTTGCTGATAAAGGACGGGGTAAACCATCGCTCCATCGTCGGCCCCACCAGTGCCTGCATCCCCCTGTTCCGCGCCGTGTCAATCCGTTCCTGAATGGCGGGTTGTCCCTCCTTTGTAACGATGGATGATGTATCGCACAGGATGAGACTGTGAAGACGATTGGGATGGTTTAATGCAAGGCACTGGCCAATCATTCCACCCATGGACAACCCTACAAAGTGAACTTTGTCAATTTCCAACGCATCTAATAAACCAATGACATCTTCTCCAAATAACTCAAGGGTATAAGGCCCCTTTGGGGCTTCGCTCCTTCCATGGCCCCGGGTATCATACCGCAAGACCACGAAATAAGGTTCCAATAGGTCCATCTGAGGATGCCACATCACCAGACTGGACCCGAGGGAATGGCTAAGCATCACTGTCTGAACTTCCTGTTTGCCAGAGATTTCGTAATTCATCTGAATACCATTGGCCTTCATTAACATGATTTCTCCTCCCCTCCTTTTAAGATGTTACGTCCATTATACTCCTTTAAATATCGATGACACAAGTTGCATTTCCTTGACGACAGGAAATGGAGAGCCCTGCTTGCTTTTAGACGAAAAATTCCCACAAAGACGAAGCTTGAACTCCTTCAGGAGATTCCTCCGGACCTTACAGATCCTCAGAGAATTGATCTTGAATAAAAGTCGAAAAGATGCGTCTTATTTTATAAAAGACAAAGAAAGGAAGTGATCAAATGAATAAAAGATTTGCATCGCTAACGATTCTGCTCCTTGCGGTCCTGATCCTCTCTGGGTGTGCAGGATATTACGGCGGCTATGGTTACTATGGAGATGGATACTCCCGCGGGTATAGATATTCTCCGTACGGTGAGGGTTATCCCCATAGGTATGATCGCCACGACCACCGTTACTGGGATGGCCACCGCCGTTAATCACCGCCCCTATAGGAATAATGAGGGGATAATCTGGCCAATCGAAGCGACAAAAGCCTCTCGAAAGTGGCCGGCTATCCCCTAAATGTTCTTCAACCCAAAAAGAGACCACTCCAGAGAACTGCTTTATTCATTCGCATTTGACTATTCGATAAAATTCTCGCATTCCTATCTCTTCACCCTTGCCACATGAGAGTAGCAATCAACGGTATTTACATTTATATAGTAGAGACGTGAGTTCTATTCCTCCGGGCGATGACATACAGCGTCATTAATCACGCCAGACGACCTCATTCCCGCGAAAGCGGGAATCCAGGAAAACAATGGATTCCCCCATATCAAGTACGGGGCAGGCTTAATCAAGCCCGGAATGACAGAATGACAGACTGCAAAAAAGAAAACGGACCACATGGCTCAGGCATTCACATAGACCCTTGATTCGG
>DATIGG010000634.1:0-7034 GCA_035454825.1 Thermodesulfobacteriota bacterium
AGGTATTTTAATCTTAAATCGGTATTGTCTAAATTTAACACTCCCCATAGATAATTTCCTTTCCAAATCATCTCGATCGGTCCGTGGTGAGGGTCCAAAATAGTATACTCCCCTTCCGTCATAACCTCCCTTCTTTTTCCGGTCTGTTCCAGGTACTTTTGAATCATATTCGCGCACTCACTTTCACCTTCAAACTCCATGATGAAGAGCTTAAATTTTCTACCGGCAATCTCATAATCGGCAGTGAAAGCAGAGTGCAGAAATGAATATCCAAGAAAGTTCTTAGCAATATATTTCTCTGAATCCTTGACCTTTCCCTCTCGAGGAAAAGAAGCCAACAGGGAGGGGAGCGACCCTTTTTCTCCCAGGTTTTCTGCAACCTTTCTGGCAAAAGAAGTCAACACCTCTTCGGATTCAATCTTGAAGCCGGTAATCTTCACATAATAGTTACCCGCCAAAAAGTTCAAGATTTCCTTTTCGCTGTAACCCTGGATTCCAATATCATTATACTTGGCATTGGGTAAGCGCTCCTGGCTGTAAATTCCAAAGGCGTCGTTAGGCGTTCTGTGCCAGTAGACATCCACGGTCACGTTGGCCTTCCTGTCATTTTGATATTCTGCAACTTTCAATTCCTCAAAACCGTAGGTCAGATAGAGGTCAGCCGCCCCATCGATGTATTCATAAAGCGTCCTGGATTCGAACGTCTGGATCTCCCCCGACAGTTTCCATCCTGCAAATTCCGGAAACTGGAAGTCCTTGGCTCCAATACCTGCTGCCCATAAAAAGATAGATATCCCGATTGCCACGCAAGCGGCTCTCATTCTCTCATCTCCTCTCTGTCTTTATGATTAAAGATGGCAAGAACAAGGGGAGGCCGTGGCCTCCTTCGTGAATAAAATTATAACCCCTTTTTTTCATAAAAAAAGGTTCATGCCATGAATCTGATTTTTTGTATCGGCATCATTTCGGCCCACGAGGATGGGCGGGCTTGAGAAGTTTTAGGCCCATCCTTGCGGGCCGTGGCATAGGTTGAGCGAGTACTTGTCTGTTTTTTAGCAGGTTGTCTAAAATTCATCAAAATTAGCCAATATCAAAATCGAGTCCAGACAAACTCTCTGACTGAAATTTCTTCCAACTTCTTAATATTTTTACCGGAAATCCAAATAAGTCTTGTTCATTCAACAACTGGCACACGAATTGCTCATTCTTGAACTGAGTGATTTTATGAAAATGATGTCATTCAGGGCAATCATATGAACGTTTTGATTGTGAAGCATGTGGAGGTTGAAGGACCGGGTTTAATCGAGGACTGTTTGAAAAAAGGGAATTTTCCACATCAACTTCTCAGCCTCGAATCTGACGTTCACTTCCCAAAGCTGGATGATCTCACCCATATTGTCCTCCTGGGCGGGCCGATGAACGTTTATGAAGAGGATCGTTATCCATTTCTCAAATACGAAGACCTTTTTATCAAAGAGGCCATCCAGAGGGGAAAGCGGATTTTAGGCATCTGTCTCGGAGCCCAATTGATCGCCAAGGCCCTTGGAGCAAAGGTCTATAAAGCGCCTGTCAAAGAGATCGGTTGGTATGACCTGTCATTGACGGAAGAAGGAGTCAGAGATCCCCTCTTCTCTCCATTTCCAAAAACATTTCCTGTTTTTCAATGGCATGGAGATACCTTTGACCTTCCGAATGCAGCTAAGCTGATTGCCACCTCAAGTCCTGTTCAAAACCAGGCTTTTCGCTATGGTGAAAATGCCTATGGTCTCCAGTTTCATATCGAAGTGACTGAAGAGATGATCCAGGAATGGATGAAAGACTATGAGAAAGAATTTGAAGTTAGTAAATCCTTCCATGTGTCTAAGCAGGAAATCCTTAAAGAAACAGAAAAAAGATGGGCAGACTATTCAAACCATGGGATCATCTTCATCTCTCGATTCTTAGATTTTCAGCCTCATTAGTTCAGGATATCAGGGGAGTCTCTAAAAAGGAGTGACCAATATGAAAAAGGCCTCTATTTTAATTCTGATGCTCATTTTTTTCGTTGCAGCAATCGTCTTGGCCGATGAGCCCAAGAAAGAACCCGCCCAGCAGGTACCCGCCATCGCTGTCCCGGCTGCCCAAACCGCCCCGACTCCACCCAAGGTGGATCCGGGGGATACCTCCTGGATGCTGATCTCGACAGCCCTCGTCATGCTCATGACGCCCGGGCTTGCCCTCTTTTACGGGGGCATGGTCAGAAGAAAGAATGTCCTTGGAACGATCATGCAGAGTTTTATCGCTCTGGGGGTCATCACCATCCAGTGGGTGCTCTATGGTTACAGTTTATCTTTTGGCCCGGATATTGGAGGAATCATTGGGAACTTGAGCTGGATTGGACTAAGAGGTGTGGGTCTCGACCCCTTTCCTGATTACTCTGCCACGATTCCCCATCAGGCCTTTATGATCTTTCAGATGATGTTTGCCGTCATCACACCCGCCCTCATTACCGGCGCCATTGCAGAACGATTCAAGTTCAAGACCTATCTCGTTTTTCTCATCCTGTGGGCTACCTTTGTCTACGATCCACTCGCTCATTGGGTATGGGGAATGGGCGGCTGGATCAGGAATCTTGGAGCCCTTGACTTTGCCGGAGGTCTGGTCGTCCACGTCAGTTCCGGAGTGGCTGCATTGGCGGCCACACTCGTTGTCGGTAGAAGAAGGGGCTATGGGGAAGAACCCATGCCCCCCCACAATCTGACCCTGACACTCCTCGGGGCAGCCCTCCTCTGGTTCGGCTGGTTTGGATTTAATGGCGGGAGTGCGGTTGCTTCCGGTTCCCTTGCCACCTCTGCATTTGTCGTCACCCATATATCGACCGCTGCTGCTGCCCTGTCCTGGATGATTGCCGAATGGGCCTACAGAGGCAACCCAACGGTCCTTGGCGCTGCGTCAGGCGCAGTGGCTGGATTGGTTGCCATCACCCCTGCATCGGGTTTTGTCGGACCCCTGTCAGCCATCATCATCGGGCTCGCCGCAGGGGTTGCCTGCTATCTTGCCATTAATCTCAAGTCCAAATTCGGATATGACGATTCCCTCGACGTGGTCGGTGTCCACGGAGTGGGCGGCACCCTGGGGGCTATAGCCACAGGACTATTTGCCTCGAAAGCCGTTAACCCGGCAGGGAATGATGGGCTCTTCTTCGGTAATCCTTCCCTTATGGCCAATCAGGCGTTGAGTGTGGTGGTTGCATGGGTTTACTCCTTTGTGGTAACATGGATCATCCTTAAGGTTCTCGATCGAACCCTGGGGCTGAGAGTCAGTGACGAACATGAAGTCAATGGCCTGGATTTGAGCCAGCATGGTGAAAGCGGCTACGCCTTTTGAAAGTTCGGAGTGATCAGTTCGGAGTTCGGAGTGAACTCTTAAGATCAAGATTTAGAATCTCCAATCGTAGGTGACTCTGAACTCCCGACTCCAATTTTTGAACCTTTTTGTCTCTGAACTCCGAACTCAACTACTCCGAACTATTACAGGAGAGGTAACATGAAAAAAATTGAAGCGATTGTAAAACCATTTAAACTGGATGAGGTGAAGAATGCCCTGACCAAAATCGGCATTCAAGGCATGACAGTCAGCGAGGTCAAAGGCTTTGGAAGGCAGAGGGGGCATACCGAAGTTTACCGGGGAGCTGAATACACGATCGATTTCATACCCAAATCGAAGATTGAGTTGATCGTGCCGGATGAACTCGTGACTCAGGTGATCGAGACGATCGAAAGGGCAGCAAAAACAGGGAAGATTGGAGACGGCAAGATCTTTCTCTTTCCGGTCGACGAGGTGATCCGAATTCGAACAGGAGAACGAGGAAGGGATGCAATCTGAGCTGGGGATCACCCGGGATGGGCTAAAAGAGATCAAGAACCGGATGGCCCAGGCAGCACCCACCCATTTTTCTCCAAGAGAACTTCTCCGACAATACTCAGACATCATCGACGGCATTGTCCGAAAGACCTTCCAGAGAGCTCAGTCGAGTGTCTCCGCTCCTTCAGTCTGCCTGGTGGCCGTTGGAGGATATGGAAGGTCTGAATTAGCTCCCTACTCAGATGTGGATCTGCTCCTTCTCTATTCCTCTCCCCAAAAACCCGATCTCCCACCCCTCATTGAAAAGGCCCTCTACCCTCTCTGGGATCTGGGACTGGACGTCAGTTGCAGTTCAAGGTCCGTTTCCGAGTGCCTGAAGATGGCCCAGCCAGACCCTTACGTCAAGACAGGGCTGATCGACAGCCGTTACCTTGATGGGGAATACGAAATCTTTCGAACCCTGTATCAACTTTTTTCAAAAAAGATCCTCCATCACAACGTCCGTGAGTTTGCAAATACTCTGATGAAGGACGTCGCTCTTCGCCACCAGAAGTATGAGGATCCGGCTTATGTCCTTGAGCCTGATATCAAAGAAGGAAAAGGAGGATTAAGGGACTTTCAGATCGGCCGATGGGTGATCCGCGCAAAATATAAGACAGACCGATGGGACTCGATCCTCTTTCCCGACCAGTCCAGGATCCTCGATCGAAGCCTCCAATTCCTCTGGGCCCTCCGCAATGAACTCCATCTGCTGAGCGGAAGAAGACAGGATCAACTGACCTTTGAACTTCAGGAAAAGATAGCGCCGATTCTCCGGTTTTCTCCGGAGACAAAGGGAATCGAGGAGATGATGAGGCAGTACCATCTCTCTTCCCAACAGGTCTGGAACTTCGCGAGCGATATGCTTGAGAGGGTTCTGTATGAGCCCTCACCCGTTAGAAAGGCTTCCTCCACCTTAAAACGAAAAAAACTGGACCCTCTGTTTGGAATGTCTTACGGAGAGATTTATCTCCTTGATCCCGTCACGTTGAAGAGAGACCCTTCCCAGTTGATGACCCTCTTTAAACATTGCCAAACATTCCAGGGTAAGATGAGCTTTCAGACAGAAGAGGCAGTGCTTGAGTCCCTCCCCTTCATTGACGATCGGTTTCGAACATCAGAATCCGTTAATCAGCTATTCCTTTCCATATTAAAAAAAGGAGAACGTGTTGAATCGATCCTGAAAATGATGCACGAGCTTGGGTTCCTGTCACGCTATATCCCCGAGTTCGCGGAGATCGAAGGCAGGGTCCATTATGATCTCTACCATGTTCATCCGGTCGATATCCATTCGATTCTGACGGTAGAGGAATTGATCAAGCTCAAGTCAGGCACCTATCAGAAAGAGCTCCCCCTTCTGACCTCTCTTACCCGCGAGATCGAAAAACCGGAGATTCTCTTTTTGACAGCGCTCCTTCACGATATCGGAAAAGGCATCGAAGGCGATCACTCAAAGCTGGGCGAAGAGTTGACCGTTCAGATTGGCGATCGGATGGGTCTTCCCGATCAGGACAAGCGGTTGATGGCCTTTCTGGTGAGGCGTCACCTCTTTATGCTTGAGATCGCCTTTCGGAGGGACCTCCATGAGGAGGGAACGATTCTCCGGTTTGCCAATGAACTGGAGAGTTCCGAGCATCTCAAGATGCTTTACCTCTTGACGTTTGCTGACATTAAAGCCGTCGGACCCGAGGCCTGGACCCCCTGGAAGAATTCCCTCCTCATGGAGCTCTTCCTCAAAACCTTCCATTTCTTTGAACGAGGAGAAGGAACCGTTCCCCTGCCTAAAAAAGAGGAGGTGATCCAGCATCTCCTAAAATCTCTTCCCCCGGAGATTGTCTCTGATTACGAAGAACATCTTCCTCCCCAGTATCTATCCTCCTATTCTTGGGAGGAGATTGCTCATCATATCGAGCTTGCCCATCGCCTGGAGAAAGAATCGCTGCTGGTTGAATGGACGAGCGAGGAAAATGCCCGTGCAAGGGTGACGGTCTGCACGAAGGATCGTTACGGCCTTTTCTCAAAAATTACAGGTTCCATGTTCCTAAACCGGCTCAACATCCTGGAGGCTCAGATCCATACCTGGGGCAATGGGGTTGCCCTCGATACATTCAAGGTGGAGGATTCCACCCTGGATATCGAACGGCGTCTTCGACAATTTAGAATAGATCTCGCCTCAGTCCTGGAAGGGACAGCCTTCCTCAGAAACCTTCTTTCAAAGAGACAGGAGCCGAGTGTCATCCAAAGGAAAATTATCCCCAGAGTCCCTTCGGACATTCGGGTGAATAATCAGGATTCCCAATTTTTTACGATCGTCGAAATATCAGGACAAGACCGCCTGGGGATCCTCTACGAAATCACCCAGGCTCTGACAGACCACGGGTGCGACATTCATTTTGCACGAATCTCAACCCTCGGGAACCGGATCGTCGATGTTTTCTACATCCAGGATGAATGGGGAGAGAAGATAGAAGAAAAAGAACGAATGGGCAGGCTCAGACAGACCCTTCTAAACCGGGTTATCCCCGGAGATCTGTCAAGTTGATCTCTCTTTTTCTCCCATCGATCCCCTGACCCCGGTCGCAGGCCTTCGCCGGTACGTTCGTCTGCATGCCGGCAGGGGGTGAAAGCACCCTATTATCCAGGTTCTTCCGGCTTTGGTGTGGGTGCTTTCCCACTCTCAAGAGTAACCCCGCTCTTTTCCCCCCTTGGATTAAGGGAGGATGAAGGAGGGTTATTGCGTTTGTTTTTGTGAGGACCCGGGTTTGCTTTACGTGGCCAAAGAACGGAAGCGATTACCGAGGAAGAGAGAATGACTGCGATGACCCCTAAGGCAATGCCGATAGGAATCTTGTAGAAATCGGCAAGGAACATCTTTATCCCTACGAAGACGAGAATGGCAGAAAGCCCATAGTGGAGGTAATGGAAGAGCCGCATCATCCCGGCGATGGCGAAGTAGAGCGCCCGTAATCCTAAGATCGCGAACACGTTGGAGGTATAGACAATGAATGGATCCAGCGTGACAGCAAGGATGGCAGGAATCGAGTCGACTGCAAAAAGAATGTCCGTTGTCTCAACGACCAAAAGCACAACGAGCAGGGGCGTCGAAAGATAACGCCCATCTCTTTTCACAAGAAACCTGCCACCCTCATAAC
>DATIGG010000635.1:0-7279 GCA_035454825.1 Thermodesulfobacteriota bacterium
AAGAAACGGTAAAGGAAGAAGAAGAGCATATGCCCCAGTTTCGTAAAAGGAAGGGTGATCAGCATGATCTCTCCCGAAAGAATATGAAGGGTCATCACCGCGGGGTAATCAAACCACTGGTGGTAAGCCAGATACCCGGTCAGGAATGGGGCGATGGCTATGAGGAGAACGAGATAGTCATAGGCCGTTGTGATGATTCGGACTCGGGCTAAAAAGAGACGACGGCCGAGGAGAAAAGCCGCACAGATCAAAATGAGAAGGGTCAAAAGATCGGTGACCCGTTCAGGGAGGCTCCAGAGGCTCAGGCCCAAGGCTTGATCTAAGAGGATGTTGTGCCCGAGGAGGAAAAGTGGCGTCCCGATCAGACCGATATGGAATACAGAGGTCACGATCGTCATAAGGGGATCGGTTTTCCAGAGCGTTCCCTTGAGACAGGCAACGCAATAAGTGACCAGCCGATCCAACGTTTTCTTTTCCTTCTTTGTTTCTGGAGGCAAGGGGGGATAAAGCCATTCTTTCTCCCCGGTCAATCGGAAAAACTGGATTCCTTGAAAGATGAGTCCCAGAGAAAAAATGAGAAAAGCAACCCCTATCAAAGGTCCTTGAATGAAATCGACCATGGTCCTCTCCTTTTCACTTCAAAATCACTCTTTTCTCCGAATCTCCCCATCACTCCATCTCCCCCTCTTTTAAATCTGGGGTCTTGGCAGTAATTTGGCCCGTTCCGCGATTTCGGGTACCCGGTGTTCCCATTCAATGGCCATCAGATGAATTCCTCGGACCCCTTTCATCTCTTTCAATTCCTCAATCTGTTCAACGCAGATTTTGATCCCCTCATCGGCAGGTTTCTTCGCCTTCACCACTCGGTCGATGATCTCGTCCGGGATGATAATGCCCGAAACATTTTTCGCCATGTACCGGGCCATACCACCAGATTTCAGGGGTGTCACACCTGCAAGGATATAAACCTTTTCTGTCAGTCCCATATCGCTGGCTTGTTTCATCCACTCCCGGAACCGCTTCATATCATAGATACATTGGGTCTGGATAAAATCGGCACCTGCGCTCACTTTCTTTGCCAAGCGATGGACTCGAAATTCGAATGGTTCACCGAAGGGATTAGCAGCAGCGCCGATGAAGATTTGGGGAGCCTCATTAATCTCATCCCCATTAAGAAATTTTTTGTCATCCCGCATTCCCCTGACCATGCTGATCAACTGGATGGAGTCGATGTCAAAAACGCCTTTCGTCAGAGGGTGATTGCCAAACTGCTGGTGGTCCCCTGACAGACAGAGCATGTTTCGGATGCCCAGCGCATAGGCTCCCAGGATATCGCTCTGCATGGCAATCCGGTTTCGGTCCCGACAAACCATCTGATAGTTGGGTTCCAGACCTTCTTGAATGGCGAAGAGGGAGGCGGCCCAGCTCGCCATACGGACGACAGCAGTCTGGTTGTCAGTGATGTTCACCGCATCCGTAATCCCCTTGAGATGACTCGCTTTTTTCTTGATCGCCTCCACATTGGCTCCCTGCGGAGGGCCGAGTTCACCCGTAAAAGCAAAATGCCCGGCTTCAAGGACCCTTTCGAGGCGACTTCCCGATTTCATAGAACCTTTCCTTTCTTTTCGCACTTAGCGTTGTGTTACAAGTTCGTTTATGGTTCGACAGGGCCTGTCCTGAGCGCAGTCGAAGGACTCACCACGAACGGACATAGGCACCTTAAATCTCAATTACTCAGCCGTTCGTCCTGAGCATGTCGAAGGGCGGACGGCGAATTACGACACGGTCCTTCAGGAAAAGAGGGATGGGGGGCCGAGGCAAGAGGCCGGCCCCTTCAGTGATCCGGCACGCCGCCTCTTCCCAGTCAGGGGTCATGAGGTGAATCCCATGGATGCCTTGCATTGCCTTCAGGATAGCGATTTGCTCGATGCAAAGCTTGATCCCCTCCTCTTCAGGATTTCTGGCCTTATCCAGTCGTTCGATGAATACATCCGGAACGAAAACACCCGGAAATTGTTTTTGGATGTCTCGCGCCATAGGAGCCGATTTCAAAGGCATCATCCCAATCAGGAGATAAGCCTTTTCCGGAATTCCCTGGTCGCGGACCCTCTTCATCCATTCGTTAAACCGGCTCATATCGTAGACACAGGAGGTCTGGATGAAATCGGCTCCGGCCTTCACCTTTTTTGCCAGACGGATGACGTGAGCCTCAAGGGGATCTGCTGATGGATTGGCGACAGCCCCGATAAAAAGCTTGATCTCTCCGTCGATCCTTTCTTGATTTCCCAGGAGTGTTCCCCGATTGCACATCCCCCGAACACAATCAACCAACTGGATGGAATCGAGATCATAGACGTTTTTCGAATCAATCTGATTACCAAAGGACTGATGAACTCCGCTCAGGCAGAGCAGGTTTTTGATCCCAAGGGCCGTGGCTCCAAAGATGTCACTCTGAATCGCAATACGGTTCCGATCGCGGGTTGACACCTGCATCACCGGTTCAAGGCCCATCTGGCGAAGAAGGCTCGACGCGGCCAGGCTCGACATCCGGACGATTCCGTTCAGGTTATCCGTGACATTCGCAGCGTCCACATACCCCTTCAGAAAGTCGGCTTTTCTTTTTACGACACGCGTGTCATTACCTTGCGGAGGGCTGAGCTCGCCTGTGACGACAAATTGTCCTTGACGCAGAATTTTCTCCAAATGACTCCCCGCGTTCATATCCTGAGATCCTCCCTCACGATTCTTCGAGGTCCTCGGTCTCTTGATTCGGTGCCCCACTGCTTGGCAGGAATGATTTCCTCGAGTTTATAGAGCTGCCCCAAGGCGTTGAGTCGATCATAGATGAGTTGCCAGGCGCAGTCCGTCTCCTGTTTAATTTCACACTTTCCCTTGAATGATCCTCCGCAGGGCCCGTTAAGGATCTGTTTTGCACACCGGGCGACCGGACAGATCCCCCCGGTCTTTTCGAGGATACAGTTCCCGCAGGCTTGACACCGTTCTTCCCAGACGCCGTGGGTCACGGTTTCACCGATAAAAGCGGTGTCGACCCCCGGGAAAACAGGGGTCCTCGGAAAATAGCGGACCAGGGTCTGAACCCCTATCCCACAGGCAATGGTGACAAGGGCTTCGATGTTTCCAATGGTTCCGGTTAACTCTTGCGCCGATTCGGGTTCGCACTGGCGGGGAGTTGTTGCCTCCAATACCTCCATGGGTTTCCCGATCTTTTGCCTTGCCATTCTGAGGCCGGAGGCCAACAGGCCAACTTCCTTCTCGCCTCCGGCATGGCAGACCGTAACGCAGGCCCCACAACCCACCAACAGGATCTTATTGTAGGGAACGAGGTACCTTAAAATCTCATCCATCGGTTTCTGTTCGGCCTTGATCATCCATTCCTCCTGCTCAAGTCAATGCGTTAGGGGCAAGGCGTCAGGTGAAAGGGGAAATCCCCTGACGACTGACGATTCACGGCTCACACTATTTTTGCTGGGTTGGGTCCCAGCTTCTTCAGGGCTTCGGATTTCTGTTGAAGCGTTTCTGCAAACTTTACCCCGCAGTTGGTGGCGAGATGACAGATCTCCAACCGCTCCTTTTCCAAGCCGATCTTCTCGAGCATGGGATGAGCATAAGAGAGACGGCTCTTTGCCCGGAGGTCACCGCGAAGAGACTGACAGTTCTCTCCATAGCAGCAAAAGATAAGAACACCTTCTGCTCCCTTCTCAAAAGCCTTCAGAAGGTAGATCGTTTCGACACGGCCTGCGCAAGGGACACGGACGATATGGACGTTTCCTGGCAGTTCCAATTTCAAGGTTCCTGCCATGCCCATAGCCGGATATCCCGACTGGTCGCAACAGAAGGCCACGATCTTAGGATCGAGATTAGACATACTATCGCCTTCGAAGTAAACTATTTTATGCTCTCCCGAATATGTGTCATTTGGTGCTTGGTATTTCGGATTTTCCTCCCCATTTCCTCATCTCCCTATCTAACTTTCTACAGTCCCATCTGGGCGTAGATCTGATCGTCATTCAGAGGGTGGAAGGTGATGGCCTTTGCAGGACACTCTGCCACACAGATCCCACAGCCGTAACAGGCTGCCGGGTTGACTTTGGCCGCTTCCCATAATATCTCCCCGCCTTTTCCCGGCGGGGCATAGATATTTTTCTCCGCGTATTTCTCGATTGTGATTGCTGAGTGAGGGCAGAGCCTGGGGCACGTGTAGCAGACCGCGCATTTCTGGGGATCCACTTCAGCCACGGCGAGGTCAAAGGTGTAGACTCCTTTGGAGAGAAGACCCATCACCTCCTGAACGACGGCGTTGGCCTCAACCAACGATTCAGAGATCACCTGAGGAAAGCGGCATCCTCCTGCCACAAAGACTCCTCTTCGGTTCGATCGGACCCGGAGGAGTTGAGGATTGTCTTCCATTAAGAACCCGCGGTTTCCGACATGGAGTTTCAGGAGGGTCGAAAGCTGTTCTGTCTCTGGATTGGGAACAAAGGTTTCTCCAATGACGAGGAGGTCTGATTGAATCGAGACAGGCCAGCGTTCCTCTTTCTGAATGGCTGCTGTATCCTTCACATCGATTCGAACCAGACTCGCTTCAAGAGAAATCCGTGGAACCTCATCATATTTCAAGAAAAAGACACCCTTCTCCCTTGCCTTACGATAAAGGCGCTCCATTCCATCGGAGGCAACCTTGACATCCTTGCAAAGAATCATGACCTGGCACCCGAACTGTTCTTGAAGGAGCAGGCTCTGCTTGATGGCGTTGATAGAATCGATCTTCGAGTCCTCATTGGCCTGATCTAACAGGAAGGTGACCCTTTCGACCGTCTTTCCTTCGCAATGAACGAAAGGCTTCTTCGTCATTGAGAGGAGTTTTCCCATTTCCGAAAGGCTTACGACCCGTTTGTGACCATAGAGGTCTTTCATCCTTTCCGGTTTTGTGGCATACCCTGTAGCCACGACAATGACGGAGGGAGAAAGGATCTTCTCTGGTTCATCTTGCACTTGAATCCTGGCACGGAACTGACCCAGGTGACCGTCAAGCGCCTTCAGTTCGGCTTGCGTCAGCAGGGTGACGTTGGGGTCTACCTCTTCGGGTCGGTCGTAGAAGGCCTGCAATTCTAAAGCCTTCCCTCCTAAATGGTCTTCCCTTTCGAGCAGAGTGACATGCATTCCTGCCTGGGCCAAGGACTGAGAAATCGAAATTCCAACATTTCCACCTCCGAGAACCAATACTTCGGGTTTCAGGGGAATGGATTGGGTTTCAATGGCCATTTAGTTCCTCCCCTTCAAATATTGATGGACTTGAAAAGCGGTCGATTTCGCTTGAAGGATCGAGCGGTCGATGTCCTTTGGACCACTGCAGGCGCCGGTCACAAAGACACCCGTTTGAACAGCGGGGGGTGAAACAAAGCCATCCTCGGTGAGGCTCAGATTGAAAAACTCTATTAGAGGCTTCGATGTCTTCCTCAATACCATTCCCACAGAGAGCACAATCAGATCGAAGGATTCCTCCACCACTACACCCTTCTCGGGATCCGTCAGCCGGACCCGCAGCGTGTCGGTTGCCGGAGCATAGTGAATTTTTGAGGGATAGCTCCGGATGAGACGGATCCCTTTATCCTGACGGCAGGAATCGAGGAACTGCTGGAAAGAGGCTCCTGCAGGTTGAATATCCAAATAGAGAAAGGTAGCCTCCACTTCCGGGAACTGGTGCCGAATGGCCCTGATCAGGCGAAGGGCATAGGCACAGCAGACCTGAGAACAATAGAGATTTCCGATGGACTCATCCCGGCTGCCAATGCATTGGAAGAACGCCACCTTCTTCGGAAGCTTTCCGTCAGAAGGACGGGAGAGCTTTCCGTGGTACCGGAGCATTTCGTCGAGATCCTTGGCGGTGATCACATTTTTATATCGCTGATATCCATACTCTTCCTTTTGGGAGGCATCGTAAGGATCGACACCGCAAGCAATGACGATGGCTGAAACCTTTCGTTCAAGCCGCTCCTTCTCTTTCTTTAATAAGAGGTGATATTCACCAGGACCTCCTTTTACCCCAATCAACTCCGTTTGGGTAAGGATCGATATGTCCTGACGCTGTCGAACCTCAGTGATTGCCTTGTCGGCCACACAGGCGAAACATTTGTTACATGACTCGGATGCCTTGCAGCAGAAAGATGCAGAAAGTCCACCAATGGAGGATTCTCTTTCGATCAGGGTGGGTGCAAAACCTAACTGGGCCAGTTCCATTGAGACCGTGATCCCAGAAATTCCCGCCCCGATAATCAGGGCGTCTTTGTTCTTGATCAACTTTTACCTCGTTTCCAATGATTTAGGAACTGAAGAATTGAGGGATTATGTACACAGCGGCGACCGTCTTTCCTGCGAGAGCGGGAATCCAGGAGAACACTGGATTCCGGGTCAAGCCCGGAATGACAAAGTACATGGGACATATATCGTCATGTTCAACGAAACAACTCGCAGTCCCTGAATCTCGAAATTTCTTGATTCCTGAACTATGGTCTTGCTATAATTCCAGCCATGAATCTGAGTAAAGAATCTTTCCCATCAAGACCTTGGTGGTCTTTACATAATCGGCTTCTTCCTTGCTTAACGACTTAAGATCGATCTCTTCTCCGTCCATGACCCGGTAGACCAGCTTCCGGAGGTCCTGACGTTCTCCCGTTGCAAACCGCTTCAGATCCTCATCAAAGGCATCGACGATGGCGGAGACCATTGCATATCGCTCAAGCATCATCATGTACGTCTGATTCAGGATAGGCCTGAGATGAGCCGGGGCTCCATTCGAAACGTTAGAGAGACCGCAGGTCGATTTCATTCCCGGTAGAATCTCCTGGAGATCTTTAAACATCTTCATGAATTCGACACAGCTCGGGACCTGAACCTGGCTCTGGGGGCTGGTCACGGGTGTAACAATCGGATCCATCCAGACATCTTCCCCCGGTATGCCGAATTCGGCCGCCTTTTGAATCAGTTCTGCAGCCAAAACGCCTCTTTCATCCGCATCACGGGGGAGGCCGGAAGGCCCCCAGAGGAGGGCTACTAATCCTGCCTCATACTTTTGGGCGATGGGAAATTTGACATCCATGCTTTCCGGACGGGCCATGATCGAATTAATCACAGCCTTTCCTTTCTTATTCTTGTAGACCCGCAGCCCTGCTTCGATTGCTTCCGCATTGATCGTGTCCAGGTAAAGCGGGGTATCGACCACCTCCTGAACGGTTTTGACCACCCACTCCATCAATTCTCC
>DATIGG010000636.1:0-2326 GCA_035454825.1 Thermodesulfobacteriota bacterium
ATCGCAAAGGCCCTGGGGGTTTCGCGACAGACGGTCAACGAGCTATTGCGCGAACGACGGGCGGTCAGCCCCGAGATGGCGCTGCGCCTTGCACGTCTCTTTGGAAATACGCCCGAGGTCTGGCTGAACGCACAGCGGGCCGTTGATCTGTGGGAAGCGACAAGGACCGCGCGTAGGAAAATCGAAAAGATTTCCCCTCTGCGTGCAGCATGATCCTCAGAGCGCAGTAGGAACCCCCACTTTTAAGAGCAGACAGGGCGAAGCGTGCGAACCCATAAGAGGGCTCCCAAGGTTATGGACGGTGGGAATTAAGTATGGTGTCCCCGGAATCGGACGCTGCGACCGTTCTTGACGATCCAATGGGCATCACCATAGAGGACAGGCGCCAGGGTGAGCAACGGTTTGTTACTGTGGGGTCGGATATTTTGGGGAGGGTGCTAATAGTGGTTTATGCTTATTCGGGAGAAGACGAAATCAGGTTGATTTCGGCCCGAAAGACAACTGCAAAGGAGCGGAGGATTTATGAAGAAGAAGGATGAGATGTTGCAGGAATATGACTTTCGCAAAGGGATACGTGGATCCGTGATCTCCCATAAGGGGAAGACGAGAATCACGATCTTTATTGATACGGACATCCTCGAGCGGTTTAGGGACGAGGCTGAGCGGGAAGGGCAAGGGTACCAAACAGCCATCAACCAGGCTCTGCGAAACTATATGAAACAAGATAAGCGACCCATTCAGGATATCGTTCGGGAGGCGGTCAGGAAGGAGCTCAAAGTATTTAAGAGGGCAAGCTGATCCATGGAACAGTGATTTTCTCCATGCGATTTACGCGCAGGGGTTGAAGGAAAGATGCCAAAAACTAACGCTTTGCCGATGCTTCGAGGAGGTGGTGCCAAATTGGCCGGAAAAATGTCTGCCAGTTATGGCTCCAGGAACGAACTCCGGGAACAATTAGAAGGTAGGAGCCGTGAGTGACACGTTATAGGAAAAAAGTGGAAGAATTCAACAACGTCCCGTCCCCTTGCATCGCAATGTTAAATCTCATGCGATAAATGAAAGGATTAAGAAGTGACAGGGACTATAACCTGGCCTAACAGATTTAAAAATCAAGCTGCGTACCTGATTACTTCTAGCTCTGCAGACGTATCAACTTTGTCCAGAATCTTCTCGACGCGCTGCATCACCTGGTCTTCCAATAGATATTCCTCGCAATTATTGCATTGAATGACCGGCAAATCCTTGAGGATGACGATAGTTGTCTCGTTCACTTTGAAAGGCAGATTTGTTGCATATGATTTCATATCGGACCCACAGGTACGGCATTTCATTTGAGTTGCCTCCTTCGTCTCGCCGATTAGCCATTTGAAGACCCTTCGAGAGAAGGAAATATGTCCGTCTAAGAGAATAGTACAGAGAAAGGATGGATTAGTCAATGGTTATATTGGATTTTTGGATGAAGTGGTCCCCACCCATCTTTACCAAGTTTTGTTTTTGGAGATGGGAGAGAGATCGATCCGGGCGGCTAACTGAAAAATTCAGTCAGGGCGAAGGGCCTGAGGGAATGGGAAAAAAGGCCAATGGTTTTGAGAGGTACCTGATCGCCCCCCAAAATGTCACTCTTCTTGATACCCTTTGGTTAGTTTTTGACCACTCTTCTTCAATTTATCTATGAACAGTCGATGAATATCAATGGGTTACAACCTTCCGTTTGATGGTATGGAAAATGCAGCACTCAATAGCCACGACGAAATTGGTGAAAGTCTTTGCCCTGTGCGCTATGCTTTCTGCCCCAGGCCTTTTCACACGTAAAGAATTGTTTGCTTTTTTGTTGGGTTCTTGGTAGATTGGGGCATCCTGAGTCAGAGGTAATCTAAATTGAGAATTTAAGGGAACATTTTAGCCTGTTCTCAGAATGGGAGATGGGCTTTTTGTCTTTAAACCCGGTGTATAGAAAGAACGACGGGTTAAATGACGTTTGGACGCTATGACTCATTGACTCAATCAACTGTCATCGAAAGAGTGGATAGAAGGAAAGGAATTGAACAATCTGTTGCTCCAGGGGAGAGTTTATGTACTCTGAGAAACCACGTCCGCCAAAATTGCACAAATCATTTGTTATGACGACATCTTAGGGTCAAATGTATGGTAAAAACCATTTCCACATCAGGGATACGAGACAACCACACGCGTGGTATTGTCGCAGATTTCCTAAAATCCCATATCAAAGAGGGTTCACGTCTCTCCACCGTTTCTGCCTTTTTCACCATCTATGCATACGAAGCCCTAAAAGACCATCTTAACCAAATCGGGCATATGGATTTCC
>DATIGG010000637.1:0-3159 GCA_035454825.1 Thermodesulfobacteriota bacterium
TGGCAAGAATGGCAGCGGAATAAGCCCCTACCCCGAAAAAGGCCCCATGCCCCAGAGAGATCTGCCCGGTAAATCCGATGAGAATATTGAGCCCGATGGCAGCAATCGCCGCGATGCCAATGTGGTTAACCACATATAGAATATAATGACTGCTAACGAAGGGGATGACGGCAAAAAGGATAAATAGTCCGATCCACATCCAAAGCCTGCCGAAATCTGTCCCGAAGATGGCGAACTCTTCTTCGTACCGTTCGTTAAATTTCCCGCAAGGATGTAATTTCAGCTTTCTCATTCAGCCTCCGGCCGACGATGAACATTCATACACAGCGTCAAGGATTACAAAGAGGAGGTGGGACCAAACGGTCCCTATTTTGTCCACCCCCACCCGCACCCTCCCCCATCGAAGGGGGAGGGGATTATTTGGGAAATTTTAAATATCTTTGGATAGGACTTTTTTGGATGAGAAGCAGACGAAGATGCGGATTGACCACCCAATAGATACTTCATCTCCCTCCCCGTATCGAGTACGGGGCAGGCTCTGGCCTCCCCCTTGAAGGGAGAGGAACATAGCGATTTTCCTTCCCTTCAGAGAGGGCCAGGGTGGGGGTATTAATGTCGCTGTGTATCATAAAAAAGATTTGGGCCGGCTTGACTCGGAATTCAGGTTAACTTAAAATTCGGTATCCATAAGGTTTCGATTGAAGGGCCTTCGACCCTGGTTGCCTGACCCAGGAGCCCAGGGCAATGGGTGGAAGAAGCGATTTTTCCGCCTGCCGTGTTTGCGAAGGAGACTCTAAGGAGTCTCCTTTTTTCTTTTCTCATGGCCAAGGGAACAGGGGAGGCATGTTCAATCGGTTTCTTCGAGCAGAGACCTTGAATGACTGAGGATATGATCTTTTATACCATTTCATTAATGAAAGGAGGGGAGAAGATCGGGAAGGAGTTGCGGTGTTTGCTGATACACAGGCCAGGAAAAGACATCCTAAAAAGAGTAAGGAATAGGATGTCTGAATCAGGCATAATTCGTAATTCTTAGCTGAGGATTATACCAAGAAAAGGAGGGAGAATATGAGAAAAAGAATGGAGTGGATCGGTGCATGGAGTCTGGTTCTGGTTTTTTGTCTCTTTGTCGTGTCAGGGACGGCTTTGGCTCAGGACAAGATCAAGGTTGGAGTGATGTTCAGCATGACAGGAGGTGGATCGGCCATCGGGAAGATTCAGCTTGACGGCGTGAAGCTGGCCATCAAAGAGCTCAACGATGCGGGAGGGGTCTCCATCGAGGGAAAGAAGTTGAAGGTGGAGGCAGTGATCCGCGATGACGAGTCCAAGCCGGATGTGGCCGTCCGGAGATTCCGCGAGCTCTTTCAGGACGAAAAGGTGAACGCCTTTGTTGGCGGCACTTTTGCTCACATCAGCAAGGCTATGAACGAACAGGCAGCCCAGATGAAAGACGTTCTCTTCTTCCCCGTCAACGGGATCCCGGAGTCCATCTTCTTCAAGAATGAAAAGGCTCCCTACACGCTCAATAACCTGGGAGCCAACGAAGGGGTCGGCCGGATTTCAGCGGACTATGTGGCGAGAAAATTCAAGCCCAAACACGTGGTCCTCTTCCTCCCTGATTATGCCTATGGCCGTGGCGCGGGCGCAGGGGCCAACAAGGTGTTCAAATCGCGCTACCCCGATATCAAGGTGAGCGAGGTCTGGTCTCCTCTTGGAACCCCTGACTTCACTTCTTACATCAACAAGGTCGAGGAATTGAAACCGGATGTCGTGATGCTCGGTCACTGGGGCAACGATGGGATCGGCGTTCTTAAACAGGTTTTCGAGATGAAGCTGGCCAAGAAGACGAAGATCTTCTACAACTGGATTATCAACGTTTTTGCCGTGGGCGTTCCTGCGGAAGCCATGGAAGGCATCACCTGTCAGATGTGGTGGTACTGGGACATGGCCGGATTCAAGGATCCCGCTGTGGTGAAGGCTTCTCAAAAGTTGAGCGAGGCGTGGCGGAAAGAATATGGCGAACCGCCGGATCCCTACGCCATGAATGCGTACGCGGGGATGATGGACCTGGCCCGGGGATGGGGCCTTGCAAAATCGGTTGATCCGGCGAAGACGTACAAGGCGATCATGGACAACCCGAAATTTGAAGGCCCCAAAGGACCTGCTACTTGGCGTATCGACGGCAGGCCTCACTACAAGTACACGTCCTTTATTGTTGAAGGAAAGGGACCCAAGGAGAGAAAAGACCCGAAGTGGGATTACGCGAAAGTGATCGATACGTATGAGGGCGATGAATACGAGCTGCCCCTGAAAGAAGAAGGGTGGTAAGAGGAGATCCTGAGGGAGGAGGTATTCCGGGTTGAAGGAGTCCCTCCTCCCGGTTTCGTGCTGAGGGCAGAAGATGTCTGAGATGCTGACAACCGAAGGACTGAGCAAACACTTCGGCGGACTCAAAGCCGTCGATAAGGTGAGATTCACCATTCGAAAAGACGAGGTCACCGGGGTCATCGGTCCCAATGGCTCGGGAAAGACCACCCTGTTCAATCTTCTATCAGGGCTCTTTCCTCCCACAGAAGGTCGAATCGTCTTTTTGGGAGAAGACATCACGCGCATTCCTCCGAACGACCGGGTCATGAGGGGAATGGTTCGGACGTTCCAGCTTGTCTCCGTTTTTAGCTCCATGACGGCTTGGGAGAATCTGGTCCTCTCCAGCATTCGATTCCAGCAGAAAAACACCTCCGGCCGGAAATTCTTCTTTACATCGGCGAAAAACGGGGGAATCGCGGATAGCTGTTATGAAGCGCTGAAGCTGGTAGGTCTCGACCAAAAGGCCATGACGTTAACCTCCGAGCTTTCTTACGGCTATAAGAGGATGCTGGAGATCGGGATTGCATTATCCCTCCAACCGAAGCTTCTGCTCCTTGACGAACCTCTTGCGGGGCTGAGCGACTATGAGATTGCAGAGGTTCTGGATCTCCTGCACCGGATCAAGGAAAACTTTACGCTGATCATCATTGAGCACAAGGTCTCCAAGATTGTCAATTTGGTACACCGGCTCTGCGTCATGCACGAGGGGAGTTTCATCTGTGAGGGGGACCCCCATACTGTGCTCTGCGATCCGGCCGTGAGAGAATGCTACTGGGGAACAGGAGAGACGAA
>DATIGG010000638.1:0-13910 GCA_035454825.1 Thermodesulfobacteriota bacterium
GGGATTCCACTCTGGGTTTCTTCCACCTTTGTCTTTGCCTTCGTGTTCTTTGGAGCCCTTTTTGAGCGGTCAGGAGCAGGGGAATACTTGATGAAGATCGCCCTTTCCCTGGTTGGGCATACCCGGGGGGGCCCAGCCAAGGTTTCAGTGGTAGCGAGTGCTTTTATGGGAACCATTTCGGGAAGTGGAGTGGCGAATACAGCGACCATTGGAACGATGACGATTCCGATGATGAAAAAGGTGGGATTCAAACCGGAGCTCGCAGGAGGCATCGACACAGCCGCAGGTGGGAATGGACAGATCATGCCACCTGTCATGGGAGCAGCCGCCTTTGTAATGGCAGAGTTTCTGGGCATTTCTTATCTCCAGGTCTGTGTCGCCGCGGCCTTGCCAGCAGTGATCGACCAGCTGGCCCTTCTGGGAGCGGTCCATCTCCTGGCGGTTAAATATGATTTGAAGGGTATTCCCCGGAGTCAGCTTCCGAAGTTTTTCCCCACCCTGGCAAGCGGCGTTCATTACCTCGTTCCCATTGCCGTTCTCTTCTATGCCCTTATCTTCAAGCGACTGACACCCCTCACCTCAGCAGCAATGGCCATTGGCGTCGCGGCCACGATTTTCTTCATTCAGGGGATGATGGCAAGCCTTGGGTTGAGACGCTGGAGCGAACGAAGCGCACAACCTCAGCCCCAGGAGAAGGTTTCATGGAAGCCGGTGACTGAGACGCTTCGCAAGATGGCTGACGCCATGTTTAACGCAGCCAAGACGATGGCAGGGATTGGCGTGACCTGTGCCTGTGCTGGAATCGTTGTAGGGATGGTCACCCTGACCGGAGCCGGGCTCAACATGACCAATCTTGTGGTCACCCTTTCCGCTGGGAATCTCTATTTAGGGTTATTCCTCACGATGATTGCCTGCCTCATCCTGGGCATGGGTGTTCCAACGACTCCTAATTATGTGATTATGGCAACCATCATGGCTCCGGCACTGAAAGCGATGGCGCCGGATGTCCCGATTATTGCCATCCATCTTTTTGTCTTTTACTTCGGAATCCTGGCAGACGGAACGCCTCCTGTCTGTCTGGCAGCCTATGCTGCGGCAGGGATCGCTGGGGCTGATCCTTTTAAAACGGGCGTGAATGCTTTCAAGCTCGACATGAGGACTTTCCTTCTCCCTTACATGTTCATTACCGCTCCCCAGATGCTGCTGATCAATACCAATGTTATTGAAGCCACATGGATTTTTATCACTGCCTCGATCGGGATGTATGCTCTTGCTGGATCGATGCAGGGTTTCTTCATGACCGATGATAAATGGTATGAACGGTTTGTTCTCTTTGCGTCAGCGGTCGCTCTGGTGAAACCGGGATTGACGACTGATATCCTGGGAATGATTGGAGTGGCCTTGGTCTATTTTTTACAGAAAAGAAGGATTAAAGCAGCGACGATGGGCTAACGGGTCTTATAGATTTCAAACTTCAATTTCAAATGACCGAACCTTCCCCTCATCCTTTCCCTCTCCCCGCCAGGGAGAGGGAGGGGGACAGGACTTATTTGGAATTTGGCGCTTGGGATTTGATGCTTCCGTTGGATCCGTAATCACACAGCTTTCGAATCGGACAGACCTCACAGAGAGGTTTTCTTGCGACACAGATTTTTCGACCATGCCAGATAAGAAGATTCGAAAAATGGGTCCACTCCTCCTTTGGAACGACCTCCATGAGGTCGAACTCAATCTTGACCGGATCATTGTTCTTTGTCAATCCGATCCTCTGGCTCACCCGTTGGACATGGGTGTCAACTGCAATACCGGAAATACCAAATGCATTCCCCAGGATGACATTGGCCGTCTTCCGGCCGACTCCCGGGAGTGTCACCAGTTCCTCCAATGTCTGCGGAATTTTTCCTCCAAATCGGGTGGCCAGCTCCTGACAGCACTTTTGGATCGATTTTGCCTTGTTTCGATAAAACCCCGTGGGCCGAATGTCCTCCTGAAATTCTTCCAGATGGGCCTCTGCATAATCTTTTGCAGTGTGATATTTCTTAAATAGATCTTTTGTCACTTGATTGACTTTCACATCCGTGCACTGGGCAGAAAGAATCGTGGCGATCAGAAGTTCAAGGGGATTGGAGAATTTCAGGGCAATTCTCGCATCAGGGGTTTCTTTCGATAGGATCTTGATTATTTCTCTGACTCTTTTCTTATCGGCTTGTTTTTCCATGGTTTCCTCCTCAAATCACGGATTGGGCTAAGTCCTGAGGACTGAATTTAGGACGTGTTTGATCGCTGGGCGACCTACTTCAATCATTCCTTAGTCCTCAGGACTGAGTCTTTTTCACTGTTTTAGAAATCTCCTCATCTCATATTTGAACCCCTCCATAAAATCTTATCCCATCTTCTTTTGATGAGACAACAGAAAAATATCACAACGAGTAATCTCTCATGGTCGGAGATCTTTCTGAAGGATCGGGTGGTTTCTCCCGAGAAAACTTGAAACGGCACATCTGGGAGATGAGCCAAGGGGCAGACACCCGTAAAACGGTCCCTGTGAGCAAAAATGTTTAGGATTTGGTTCATAGGGACGAGAATTGTCAGTTTCCCCGTTTGAGTCTAAAGGGACAAAATAGGGATTCATTTTTCGTATCAATGAGTTATCAGAATTTTGTAAGGTTGGTATGGAAAATGCTATCAATTGGTGTAAAGTCCCGTGGAAGGGGTGGAAAGACATGTTAAGAGAATTAGAAGGTGCGGTCATGACGACCCAAGAAGCTTGCCACTATCTTCGAATATCAAGGCCGACCTACCTGAAATATCTCTACACGGGAAAAATTAGAGGTGTGAAGGTAGGGAAAGGCTGGAAAGTCCTCAGATCGGAGTTAGACCGTTTCCTGAAAGGTGACGGCTACCCATCCTATCAACACATCTTTAGTGATAGCCTCTCGAAATGAGGAAGACATGACCTATTGCCGATAAGGAGAAGTCCGGTGAAGAAATTCGATGATAAAATAGAAGGGCTGGATGAGAAGACGCTTGAGAAAGAGGTGACATCGACCCGATTCTTGATTCAAACCTTCCTCCAATCTGTCAAGGCCTATCGGCTTTACGAAGCCAATCATCCTATTCTATCAAAATTCTTAGAGCGGCTGAAGAGGGACTTTGACCACTACTTCGCTGAATTTGATTCCTTTTCCCTGCAGGTCAGGGAGCGCCAGCTCCTGTACCGGGGGAAGGCCGTTTATGAGAATGAGGATGTGAGGGAAAGTCTGGCTTTTGTCTTTTTTAAGGACGGCGTCCGGGAGATCCGTTTCTACAGAGGATTGGAGTTTAAGGAGATGACAGATTTTCTGAATGTGGTGAGAAAGAGCGACTTGGTCAATCGATCGGAAGATGATCTCGTGACCCTGCTCTGGGAAAAGGACTTTTCTCATATCGACTTTACCACCGTCGATGAGTTTTTGGAAGGAAGTGGATCACTGATCCCGGCCACCGAGGAAGATCTCGCGAAAAAAATGGAGATTCGAGGGGGCTTGGTAGAGGGATGGATGGAAAAGGTTGATCCCAAAGAGACGGAATCTTCTCCATCCCTTGTCGTTGAGGGATTGAGGCAGGCCTTTTCCCTCTTGCCAGGTCAATCCTTGGTTCAGGCTTGTCAACTCAGTCCGGAGGAACACCGTGAGATTAACCAGATTGCCCAGCAGGAGCAGCAACCGGAGCATCTCTATGTGCTGATCGACAACCTCATCGAGATCTTGCTCCATCTCGGAGAAAACATTGATGCTTACGAGAATATGATCTCCTTCTTTCAGCGGACCATTGAATCACTTCTCCATCAGGGTGATGTGAAGCGGGCGATGGAGATTCTGGATCATCTCAACGACACCCTGGAGTCCATCGTTCTGAAAGACAAACAGATTTTTGCCATTCGCCGGATTTTCGAGATCTCTTCTGGGCCCCAGGCTATTGAATGTTTAGGAAAGACACTCAACGAGAATGGAGAGGCACACTCTGAATCGGTCCAGAAGTACCTTCAGTTCTTGACGAAGCAGGCGATCGATCCCCTCTGCCTTCTCCTCGGAAAGTTGGAGTCCGGAAAATGGAGGAAAGTGGTCTGTGACCGCCTGGCCGAGCTCTCTCGGGAGGAGATCGAACCCTTAGCAAGGCACCTGTCCGATTCCAATCCCTCTGTGGTCTGTCAGATTCTTTATATCCTCGGAAGAATTCGACATCCATCGACCCCGAAATGTCTGGGTTCCCTGGTGACGCATGATGACATCAAGGTGAGGGAGGAGACCCTCCGTATCGTCACTCGATTCGAGGACAAGGGAAAGGAACTCCTTCAAAAGTTTTTAAAGGACCCTCATCCGGAGATCCGTGGAAAGGCTTCCCTGGCTCTGGCAAGAGCGGCAAAAGATCAGGCCGTAAAACCTCTTACCGAGATCATCCTTTCTGGAAATTTTTTCAAACGGCCGTATGAGGAGAAGGCCTCTTTCTTTAAGGCGTTGGGAGAAACGAAGTCGCAGGAGGCGATTCCGATTTTACAGAAGATTACAAAAAAAAGACGCTGGCTCCAGCGAGCCCAGTGGGAGGAGATGCGACAATGCGCCTCGATGGCCCTAAAGATGATGGGCGTTTCCTGAGGATCCTATTGTTCAAGGAGAAATGAGATGGAAATCGTAGAATCGACAGTACCTTCCCCTCAAGTGAATCAGAGACCCGCAGAGACGATCGATGCCGATCTCTCGAAGATCGGCAATACCCTTGTAACCAAGTTTCATGCCCTGATGAGGGTTTCCCAGATCTATGATTCGAAAAATGTGGCCCTCCAGCAATTTACTCAGGAGTCCCTTCAGGTGATTCATGCAATCCTTCAGAAGGAAGGGACCTTCTCTTTAAAGATTGTCAGGAACGACCTTTTCCTCAATGGGCAACGGTTGCGTTACTCCGTGGAAGGGTTTACCAGCTTCAAGTATCTTATCACCCAATGGAGAAAGCGGCTGATCGGAGAGGTGATGATCACAGGCGTGATTCAAGAGGACGGTTTAAGGGATTTTATCTATCTCCTGATGAATCTGGAAGAAGGCCGCGATGAGAATGCGACCCTCTTCAATGATGCCTTAGCGATCCGAGACATCTCCATGATCAAAGTGAACGCTCTTGAGACGATCGAAGGCGAAGAAGATCCGGTCTCCTTCCGGAGGGAGGATCAGCGGGAGGTTGGGAAGAAGGTCTTCTTTGAGACGATCGGAACGATCAAAGAGGTGATCACCAACATTAAGGGGAGTCAGCACGCCGATGTGAGAAAATTAAAACGGCTGGCTCAGAAGGCGGTCCATCTGGTGATGGAAGATGAATCGATCTTGCTCGGAATGACAACGATTAAGAACTATGATGAATACACCTTCAATCATTCTGTCAATGTCTCCATCTATTCCCTGGCCATCGGCAGGCGGCTGGGGCTATCCAGGAGGATCTTGACGGAGCTGGGCATTACAGCCCTCCTTCACGATATCGGAAAATCGAAGATTCCACGAGAAGTCCTGAATAAACCGGGTTCCCTGGATGACCACGAATGGGGAATGATGAAAAAGCATTCCCTGATGGGAGTGGAGGTCATTCTCAATCTGAAACAGCTCGGGGAGATCAATCCGAGAATGGTGATCGGCATCTTTGAGCACCACCTGAAAAACGATCTTTCCGGGTATCCCAAGCTTTTCCGAAGAAAGGAGGTGGGCCTGTTCGGACGAATCATTCAGGTTGCTGACGCTTATGATGCCATGACCACTCCCCGGATTTACAAGAAGGTTCCTTACACTCCTGAACAGGCTCTGGCTGTCATGCTGAGAGAGAGAAACGTCCAATTCGATCCCATCCTTCTCAAGATCTTTATCGGGCTGGTGGGAATTCATCCGATTGGGTCTCTGGTCCTTCTCGATACCCGTGAACTCGGAATCGTCTATAAACCAAACCTCGAACCTAAATGGATGGATCGGCCTCAGGTGATTCTGGTGGCCAGGGATGCAACGGGGGATGTTAAAAAGGAAATCATCGATTTGGCGGAGACGGATGGAAACAGCCGGTTCAAGCGGAGCATCGTTAAGACCTTAGATCCCAATAGATACCATATCGACATCGCCAAGTATTTCTTGTAAAAATATCGCATCGTGTATAGAGCATAGCGCAGAGTATAAGACACATAAAATATGGAAAATATTTCGATCAATGCTCTCTGTGCCCTGCACTCTGCGATTATTGACTTGTCTCCCCATTGTCCTATCCCCTCATCTCCATTTATCTCTTTTTCCCTTTGGGGCGGGAGGGGGCTCTATGCATTCCGTTTTATTCCATTCCTCCTGGAGCCTTCGAAGAATCTCCTGCTGCTGTCGGACAGAGAAGTCCGCATATTTCGGATCCCTCTTTCGGTAGGTCCGCTCAATAAAGACAATCGATTTCTTCGCATTTTTCATCTGGGAAAAGATCAGGTCACACTTCTTTAACCCCCAGCGGGCCTCGATCGAATCCTCCGGGTGCGGGGAGAGCCAGAGGTAGTTCTGGTAGAGGTGATGGAACGTGACCGACAGATCTTTTGAAATCTGGAAACGGATGGCTTCCATCTTTTCCTTCACCTTTTCCGGGTCCAACTGGTTCGATTCAATAATCTTGTGGAGATGATCCATCAGCAACATAATCATTCCGTCACGGCCAGGGGTGCTGTGAATCTCCCATCGGGCAGAACCCTCACGACAGCCTCCCCTCCGGCATTGTTTGTATCCTTCCAATACGATTGGAATCCGATACGTGAGGAATTTGGCCGTATTCTCTATGACTTTCTCCATCTTGTCCCAGGGATAGTAATCCGTTGGGTCGATCCTTTTGGCCACGGCCTCCACAAAGTCTCCATACCCTTCATAAAAACTGGAGGAGTATTGTTCCAGCGAATAGAAGGGATGTTCTTTCGCGGGGAGATATCTCCATCGACTGTTAGCAGTGATGGGCCAGCGAAACTTGACCAGACCTGAATACACAGTTGACTCCGGTCTTGGGGCAAGGAAATTCTTTTCGCTCATCTTCTGGAATTTGGCAGGAACGGTGGCTTCCCAGGTCTGAAGGGGGTGGGCATGGCTCCCGTCCAGGACGACCCGAGAGATGATGCCGGAGTGGGATTCAGTAATGAAAAAGGCTGTCCCGGGTGTCACCGAGCCCGGGTCAATTTGGATCGGATAAGTGTCAAGGGGAAGGGTTCTCGTTGTCGTTTGATGGAGCATGAAGAGGAGGGCTGCGCGAAAGCGCCGGTCCTTTTGCCACTCCGTGTGAGTCGGCAGATGGCCCCAATGGGTAGACCAGTGGCCAATCAGTTTATCGTCCTTTGTTGTGGCCGCTGCGGGGAGATGGGCGATCCGGGCATAGATCCAGCGGATGGCATAAGGAACGTCTGCACAATCTATCGGGATCTTGTAACGGATGAAGAAATCTTCAGTTAGGTTCTCATCAACCCATTTCCCGAACTGGTATTCTTCCTCAATCGTCCAACGCCGATCAGACACCCTCCAGACCTGAAGCGGAGATTCTTTGGTCATTAGCGTTTCGCCAAAGGCTTGGAAAGAGAAAAAGATAATGAAGAGAGCGAGAAGAAAGGGCATGACATCAATATTAATGAGGTCAGTGGGAGGTTGTCAACAGAGTTCGCCTTGCCATAATCCGTAGCCAAGAACAAGCCGCCTTTTTACAGGGAGGAGGTGATTCTATTTCAGGGTTGCGCCGGCCTGCGGCAGGCAGAGGTCGGCCTATCCGCGGGTTGATTATTTGCTTGATCAATAGCCTTGAATATGATTTACTGAGGCTACCTTGATCTGGGGATGCCAGAAAACATTTTAAAGGTCTGGAAAAGATTCGCTGTGCGAGAAGGAATAAAGGATTGGCGACGAGGTCAGTCCTCTTTCACAAATGAGACCAGTGCGTATAACAAGAGCTGACAAATCAGGAGACCCCTTTGAAATCGGGATCGGCTGTGCCGACGATTTTTCATCTCTTCTGGAAATGTACCGCATCTTCTCTCCCAGGCCTGCCACGCAAGGTCTTCCGCCTGAAGATCCTGAAACCTGCTATCAATGGGTAAAGAACCTGTTCGAAGTAGGTGAGAATATACTCGCTTGGAGAGGCGACAGGGTGATCGGCCATGCTGCACTGATTCCTGATGTAAAAGGGAAATCGGGCGAATTCGTGATCTTTGTTGATCAGAATCACAGAAATCTCGAGATTGGGACAGCGCTGACAAGGTTTACGCTGGAGAGATCCAGGCAACTGGGTTTCGACTCGGTCTGGTTGACAATAAATATGTCAAACTTTATTGCCCTCAAACTATACAGGAAGCTTGGCTTTGAATACTGTGATATGGATAGGTGCGAGAGGGTCATGCGGATTCAAGTGATTGGGAAATGCTCCTCACCTGGCCGTTCGTGATCTTGAGCCAAAGTTTCTACTCCTTGTTAAGCGAATGATTAATCCAAGGTGATTCTGTAATTGTCTTCTGGATCAAAGACCTGGGGACTGTACTCAACCACGAGCGTGTCTTCCATGGCAATGAAGATATGACCGCAGCGGGGCTTGAGTCTTATTTTATCCCCCTTCTCCAGGATTTTCTCTTCCTTCTGAAGGGTATCCATATCCATAAAGATCGATCTTATCTTCCCATCGAAAATATAGAACATCTCTTCTTTCTTTTCGTGATAATGGCTTCCCCGTGAGAAGCCCTTTTTGATCTCAAAAATGACTAGGTGGTGCATCTCTTCCTGATAGGCAATCTGAACGAATTCCCCTCGTTCCTCTTCCCATCTCTTTGCACCCTGGATTTCCCTGGTGTTTGGGAGTCTTTCAATCGTTATCTTATCATTATACTTTCTCATTTTAATATTTCCCGAAGAAATTTTGTTTTGCCCTGAACTCGTTTCAGAGTCTTAAATTTTCCACATTGAAAAAGTCTGGTGTCTAATGTCTGAAGTCCACTGTCTAAATTATAGTGACATGTTCAGAGATTCTCTAATTAGGTAATTCTGAAGCGGGGTCGCGTAACAGATGGGCTCTTACAGAGAGGGCACCTGCTTGGAGTGGTCAGTCTACCTCGCTTTTTAAATATGAACCCACAATCGAGACAGGAGGCCGGTTCCATGATGAAGCGCTTCGGACGGGCCGATCGGGCGATGTGCTCAAGGTGATCCAGGACTTCCCTTTCTTTGATACGGAAAATCTTTGAAATCTCCCGCAGGTCAAGAGAATCCTGCTCTAAGGCTTCGGCAATTGCTTCCCTCAGTGTCGGCATCGTCCGTATCCCCGTTATTTCTTCTTGGGTTTTGCCACTACTCTTCACTTCTTCTTCAAGGATTTGAGGTACGCAACAAGGTTTGCCATCTCTTGAGACTTTGGATCGATCGCCTTTCCCTTTAGGGCATTCTCGATGCATGAGGTTTGAGATTCCCTAATCATTTGCCACCTACATAAATCCTACTCTAATGATAGACCCATTTGCAATTTCTATTTTTTGATGAACAAGGAGATAGGCAGATAATCGGTAGGAGAGGCCCTCCCTTCTCATTACTGAGATTGGAGACAACGCGGGAGATGATTCTTCTCGGTCTGATCAAAGGGAATGCGGTTTATCATTCGAAAAGTCAATCAGGGGATCGAGCCTGATTATTCGTTGATCAAGATCGCTGAGTTCAAGGTGTTCTCTGATGAAATAATCCGTCTGAGGGTGCTAATTCACTTTTTCCTCTTTGGCTCACGACAAGAAATCGATTTCATTCTTGGTGCATACCGAAAACTTTTTCCAGATCCCAAGAGTCCAGCGTTACGGAGTCATCTAGGTGTGGATCGTCGTCGCCCTTGGTCATTATTAACAACGGACTTTCATCAAGCGAATTCATCCATAATTGAGGATTACCATATGGAGCGAGAGCAGGTTAAGATCGGGGAGCTTCTATATGAGAAAGCAGGCCATATCCTACAGGAATTATGCAGAAAGCACCCGACCATTAAAATTAGTGGGAGCCTTGGAATATCACCTTTGACGGATGAAATCCTTGTAGAGACATTTCAGCCCGATATTAATGAGATGCAGGCCATTATTGGTGATGACTGGTACCCTATTATTGGATTCCGGGTCAAGCCCGGAATGACAAATGAGGGATTAGGAGCAACCGCTGAGTGTCCTAACACAATGATTGACAAACAGTCGGAGATTAATAGATAATTTTGTATAGAGTTCGAGACGCAATAAAGGAGAATCATTATGGGTACCCGGCAGATCATGATTGACGTACCGGAGGGGGTTTTGCTGGCTGAAAAGACTGATGCCCAATCTTTCGGACGAGAAATTCGGCTTTTGGCCGCAGTGAAGCTTTATGAACTGGGGAGACTCTCATCAGGGCGAGCTGCTGAACTGGCAGGTATGAGCCGTGTGGAGTTCCTTCTTACCCTTGGACGCTACCAGGTATTTCCTCTGACCTCAGAGTTACAGGAATTGGAAAAGAGCCATGGGTGAGGTAATCAGTAATACGTCGCCGTTGCTTTATCTCTATCGAAGTGGAGCCATAGATTGGTTACCGAATCTTTTTGGTGAAATCTGGGTGCCGGAGGCTGTGGTTGGTGAGTTGCGAGAAGGGAAAAACAGAGGGTACGATGTGCCCGATCCAGGAAGATACAGTTGGATCACGGTTAGAAATCCAAGCCATATGCCTTCCGCATGGCTGGCCGTCGACTTGGGACTGGGTGAAATCGCAGCGATCTCCCTCGCCTTGGAACATCCTGGGTGCCTTCTCCTTTTGGACGACGCTCTGGCAAGACGGACTGCTCAGGCTGCAGGACTGAACACCTGGGGCACTCTGAGGATACTTCTGGAAAGCAAGAAGCAAGGACTCACGAGAGAAATTAAATCATACGTGAAACACTTGGAAGAAGCGGGATTGTGGCTTTCCGATGACCTCAGCCAACGTATTCTCAACCTGGCAGGGGAAAAATGAGCAGGCGGACATACAACAATATATTCACTTCCTGATCACGGCGTCGGGGCTTGTACCGGGTCCTGGGGGTGTCTCCACTTTTTCCTTGGGTTTGAGCCAGTTGGGATCGGCACGGTCCTCTTCGGCCTGGCTGGGAAGAACTTTTTGCACCATATGGGTTGCCTCCTTCACCTCTTTTTCCCAGGTCTTTGCCTGTTCTTCCAGTTCCTTGATCTCGGCCCCCAATCTCCGTTTCAAACTGTTGGGTTTGAATTTTGAATCCTCCAACTCCTTCTCTTTCGCCTTCCATGCCTGGTGGGTCTTTTCATAATTTGTCCGGGCGTTCTTGAGTTTATCCTCCCATTCCATCATTTTCTCTCGCCACCACTCTTCCCCACGGCCAAACCGGTCCCTCTGGACTGAAGAGGACTGAGATTCCGGTTTCATTTTCTCTGCCTGCGGGACAGGCGCAGGAGCGGGGGGAGATTCCTTCGGAACTCTTCTTTTCTGGACTTGATCGCGATATTTTTCAGGAACCAGAGTCGGGTCGTCCGCAAAATGAACGGTCCCTTTGTCATCAACCCATTGGTAGATCTCCTGGCTGAAGGCCGTTAAGGCAAGTGTCATCCAGAGGACCACTGCAAGCATGAATAGTTTTTTCATTATCCTTCGTTTTCTCCTCACGTGTTAACTTTCTTCTCTACAACCGACATTAATCGCGACAAAGGACATCATTCCTGCCCCGCATCAAGTGCGGGTCCGGTAGAAATCCAGGAAACAATCTGGATTCCCCCGTATCAAGTACGGGGCAGGCTTAGTCAAGCCCGGAATGACAGTACAGAACTTATGTTGTTATGCCTCCGAACTCCGAACTCATCACTCCGAACTTTTATTAATGGGCCTCTGCCCAATTCTTTCCTGTCTGAATAGAGACCCTGAGGGGTACGGAGAGTTCCAAGACCGTCTCCATCTCCCTTTGGATGAAGGGCACGACTTGCTGGAGTTCTTCTTCAGGGGTCTCAAAGACCAATTCATCATGGACCTGCATAATCATCTTCATGGAAAGGCCCAACGCTTCGATCCGGTTCTGGATACGGATCATGGCCACTTTAATGATATCTGCGGCTGTTCCCTGGAGGGGCGTGTTGATCGCCATTCTTTCCGATGCCTGTCGGATAAAAGCGGTGGGAGAATGGATCTCGGGAAGGTAGCGTCGACGATTTAGAAGGGTTGTCACGTAGCCTTTTTTTCGAGCCTCTTCAAGTCCCTTTTCAATATAGGCCCGGACCCCGGCATATTTCTTGAAATATTCATCGATATAGGCCTGGGCCACTTTCGACTCCACTCCCAATTGCTGGGACAGCCCGTAAGCGCTCATGCCGTAGATGATGCCAAAGTTGATCACCTTTGCCTCTCGCCTCCTCTGGGGAGTGACATCCTCCATGGGGACATGGAAGACCTCGGAGGCGGTCCGGGCGTGAATATCCTCATCTTCCTGGAAGGCCTTCAACAACATTTCGTCCTGAGAAAGGTGAGCCAGAATCCTCAGTTCGATCTGGGAGTAGTCTGCAGAAATGATCTGGCATCCTTTCTCAGGAATGAAGGCCTGGCGGATACGGTTTCCTTCCTCGGTCCGGATGGGGATGTTTTGAAGATTGGGATCGCTGGAGGAGAGCCGTCCCGTGGCGGTCACGGTCTGGTTATAGGAGGTGTGAACGCGGCCTGTCCCAGGATAGACAAGCTTGGGGAGAGCATCGATGTAAGTAGATTTGAGTTTGGAGAGATTTCGGTAACTGAGAATTTCAAGGGGAAGGTCATGTTGAAGGGAAAGTTTCGTCAGGACGTCCACATCGGTCGAATGGCCGGTCTTGGTCCTCTTGATCACAGGCAGTCCCAGTTTTTCAAAAAGGATTTTTCCCAGTTGCTGAGACGAGTTGATATTGAAAACCTCTCCTGCCAGGGCATGGATTCGCTCCATCTTCTGCTGGAGCTGATGATCGAGTTCCTTTGAAAAATCGTTGAGAAGGTCGATATCGATCTTCACCCCATTTCTCTCTACCTTTGCAAGGACGATAAGGAGGGGAATCTCAACCCGGTCGAAGAGATCCTTCGAATCATCCTCCGCGAGTTTCGGGAGAAGGAGGCGGGAGAGCTGAAGGGTGACTTCTGCGTCCGCGCAACTGTAGTCCCGTGCCCTCTCAAGGTCAACCTGGTCAAAGGGGATGGCCTTTGCTCCGGTACCGACGACCTCTGCGTATTCGGTCATCGGGACATCCAGATATTCACGGGCGATCTCGCTGAGATTGTGATTATGTTTGGTGGGGTTGAGGAGATAGGATGCGATCATCGTGTCGCAGAGAATTCCCTGGAGATCGACGCCGTATCGCCTAAGAACGATCCACTCATACTTGAGGTTCTGACCGACCTTCTTAATCTCACGGTCTTCCAGAATCGGTTTCAACTCCTCCAGAACTCTTGTGAACGGGAGTTGTTTGATTGTGTCCCCCTGCCGATGGCCAAGAGGGATATAGAAGGCTTGATGAGGGGTGTAGGAAAGACTGATTCCAACGAGTTCCGCCCACATCGGGTACTGAGAGGTCGTCTCTAAATCGATGGAAAATGTTTTTTGCTCTTTCAGGTCTTTAAGCAGCGCCTCAAAGGCCTCCCACTCGGTGATCAGCCGGTAGTCCTTCTCCTCGGAGGGTTTTTCTTCCGGGAGATCCTTGAGGAGTTTATTGAATTCCAATTCCTTGAAGATCTCGCGGAGGCTTTGTGAATCGGCAGGGGGAAGGATAAAATCCTTAAGCTCAATGGAAATCGGAACATCCGTTCGAATCGTTGCCAGCTGGCGGCTCAGCCGGGCCTGTTCCCCGTACATCTCCAGCTTTTCTTTCAGTTTTTTCTGATGGACCTGATCGAGAC
>DATIGG010000639.1:0-4944 GCA_035454825.1 Thermodesulfobacteriota bacterium
GAATATGTTGCCCGGGGAGGATATGATGGATTGTCTCACGCCCTCTTCGACATGACTCGCGAAGAGGTCATCGAAGAAGTCAAACTCTCTGGCCTGAGAGGCCGAGGAGGAGCGGGGTTCTCGACAGGAACCAAATGGGAATTTACAGCAAAGGCCCCTGGAGAAATAAAGTATGTCGTCTGTAATGCAGACGAAGGCGACCCGGGCGCCTTTATGGATCGGTCGATCCTTGAAGGCGACCCCCACAGCCTCATCGAGGGAATGTCCATCTGCGGCTATGCCGTGGGAGCAAAAGACGGCTATATTTACTGCCGTGCAGAGTACCCATTGGCCATCAAACGACTCCAAAATGCGATTGCCCAGGCAGAGGACTATGGGCTCCTGGGTGATCACATTTTGGGAACCGACTTCAGTTTCCATCTTCACATCAAAGAGGGAGCAGGCGCCTTTGTATGCGGCGAGGAAACAGCCCTTCTCGCATCAATTGAAGGCCGCCGCGGCGAGCCTCGGCCCCGGCCCCCCTTCCCTGCCATCGCGGGTCTCTGGGGTAAGCCGACAAACCTCAATAACGTCAAGACCTATGCGAATACCCCGCAAATTATTGTGAATGGTGCGAAGTGGTTCAATAATATCGGAACAAAACAGAGCCCTGGAACCGCCATCTTCGCCCTGACAGGAAAGGTAAACAATACGGGCCTGGTAGAAGTTCCCATGGGGATCACCCTCGGTGAAATTATCTTCGATATTGGAGGTGGCATTCCAAAGGGCAAGAAGTTCAAGGCTGTGCAAACGGGTGGTCCCTTGGGTGGTTGTATCCCGGCCCAACATCTGAATGTCCAGGTTGATTTCGACTCCTTGCAGAAAGTCGGTGCGGTCATGGGTTCAGGAGGCATGATCGTTGTCGACGAAGATACCTGCATGGTCGAATTCTCAAAGTTCTTCCTCCAGTTTGCCCAAGCCGAATCCTGCGGAAAGTGTCCTCCCTGCCGGGTTGGCGGAAGACGGATGCTCGAAATCCTGACCCGCATTACCGAGGGAAATGGAAAAATGGAGGACATCGACACCATCCGGGGAATTGCAAAAGGGATGCAGGCAGGGTCCCTGTGTGCCCTTGGGCAGCTCACCCCAGGACCGGTCATGGCAGCCCTCCAGTACTTTGAGCCCGAGTTCAGGTCTCATATTCTGGACAGGGAATGCCCTGCTGGAACCTGTAAGGACCTGGTCCGTGCCCGCTGCATCAATGCCTGTCCTGCAGGGATCGATGTTCCCTCTTATGTTTCCCTCGTCGCTCAAGGGCGCTATACAGAAGCTCTGGAGATCCATCGGGAGCGAAATCCCTTTGCCCTAACCTGTGGCCGAGTTTGCCCGGCCTTTTGCGAAGATAAATGCAGGCGGGGTGATATCGATGAACCGATTGCAATCCGTATGGTCAAACGGCTGATGGCTGACCACGAGATGGAAAAACCCTGGACGCCCAAAAAGCTGGAAGGCCCCAAAAATAAGAAGGTGGCTGTTATTGGCGCAGGTCCGGCAGGTCTCACCGCCGCCCTTCGTTTAGCCCAGCTCGGCTACCCTGTAACGGTCTTTGAAAAATTGCCCATTGCTGGGGGATGGATGGCTGTGGGTATCCCTGAATATCGACTCCCCCGGAACATTCTGAACAAAGAGATCGAGAACATTAAACGGGCTGGAGTGGAGATTAAACTGAATCACGAACTGGGTAAAGACTTTACCCTTGAGGATCTTATAGACAAACAGGGTTTTAGTAGCGTGGTATTAGCCATTGGCGCTCATAAGAGCCGTCGCCTTGAGATACCCGGTGAGGACCTCCCAGGAGTCTATCAGGGAACCGAATTCCTGAAGGATGCGGCTCTTGGAAAGATACCTGATGTCAAAGGGAAACGGGTTGCTGTGGTGGGAGGTGGCGCGGTAGCCATTGACGCTGCCCGGACAGCCTTACGCCTCGGTGCAAGCAAGGTCCATATCATCTACCGTCGAACCCGGGAAGAGATGCCTGCCTGGAAAGAAGAGATCCATGCGGCCTTTCAGGAAGGGGTTCAATTTCATTTTCTCACGAGACCTGTGGGCGTTCTTGGTCCAGAGACGGTCACAGGGATAGAATGCCATCTCCAGAAACTGGGAGAATTTGATTCGAGCGGGAGGCGCCGACCTATCCCAATTGAAGAGTCAGAATTTGAAGGGGCTGAATTTGTCCTTGATGCCGACGTTCTTATTCCAGCCATTGGACAGATTTCTGATTTAGATTGCATCGATGGGAAAAAGAGCATCAGTGCAAACTGGGACAGGATCACTGTCAGTCCAAGTCTTGCAACCACGCGAGAAGGAGTCTTTGCGGCAGGTGACCTTGCTTTAGGGCCGGCAACGGTGGTAGAGGCTGTGGCTCAAGGCAATAAGGTTGCGGTATCAGTGGATAATTACCTTAAAGGGCAACAGGTTGAAAGACCCCAGTATGTCACAGATTATCATGAGATTCCCCAACTCTTTAACCTCGAAAATTACGCAGAGGCGAAACGGCCGGTCATTCGGGAGCTTCCAGTGGTGGAACGGATCCGAAAATTCACTGAGGTGGAGGCAGGCCTTGACGAACACACGGCCCGTGAGGAGTGTAAACGCTGTTTGCGTTGTGATCTCGAGTGGCTCGAGTCAATGGGGCTTTCAATCCAAGCTAAAAAGGTGGCGTGAGCACCTTAGTAAGCCCTGACGAGGGAGATCCCTCCCCCCTTTGGCAAGCGGAGGTTGGGGCGATTTGGTTGGGCGCACCGCGAATCCCGGAAGGGTAACGGTTGGCGTTAAGGTTAGAAGCGAGTTCAGTTACTTGATTCTTGGTATTTACGCTATGCGCTAAGCTCTATGCGCACTGCCTTTTCTAAACAAGGAGGTAAGCGACCCTATGGATAAGATGGTCAATCTTCGAATCAATGGACGACAGGTTCGAGCAAGGGCAGGACAGACGCTCTTAGAGGCAGCCACGGCGGCCGGAATTGAAATACCCAATCTGTGCAATCATCCCGCTTTGACTCCTCATGGTGCCTGCCGGATCTGTATCGTTGAGATTGAGAGACAGCGCACTCTCCAGCCTGCCTGTACTTTTCCGGTGGCTGAGGGAATGAGAGTGGAAACCGAATCCCCCAAGGTGGTTGAAGAACGGAAATTTGTCCTTCAGATGCTCTTCTCCGAACGAAACCACTACTGTATGTTCTGCGAGATGAGCGGTGATTGTGAACTCCAGTCTTTGGCCTACCGTTACGGCATGGACCAATGGACCTACCAGAACCCCTATCCCAAGATCCCTGTCGACGGGACGAGGAAGTATTTCATCATGGACCACAACCGATGCATCCTTTGTCGTCGCTGCATCCGTGCCTGTGGGGAATTAGCCGCCAATCATACTCTCGGAGTTAAGTTCCGTGGGGCAAAGACCATGATCTCTGCGGACATGGATGTTCCCTTCGGGCAATCCACCTGTGTGGCCTGTGGCACCTGCCTGCAGGTCTGTCCCACAGGGGCATTGATCGACCGCAAAAGTGCTTACACCGGTCGTCATACCCAGGTTGAGAAGACAAAAAGTGTCTGCATGTTCTGCAGCGTGGGGTGTGGCATTGAGATTATCACCCGATCCAACCGGGTTCTCCGCGTTGAGGGTGAGTGGGAAGAGCATAATAAGGGGGTCCTCTGCGTGGCTGGCCGTTTTGAGCCGGTCTATAGCAAGCAAGAGAGAATCAAATCCCCGATGATCCGAAAGAATGGTGACCTGATCCCTGTAGGCTGGGATGAGGCTCTCGATACGATCGCCCAAAAGATCAAGAAGTCCAAAGAGAACAGGGTCAGTGCATGGACAACCTGTCGAACCCTCAATCTCACCATGAGTGAATTCGTAGCTGTTTTCCGGGGAAAAGTGGAAGCCAATGTGGGCGTCCTTGAGCCGACCCTCGCCGAATTAGAGCTGCCTGTAGGGGGGTCTTTGAGCGATCTGCTTTCAGCCGATTGCATCCTTGTCATTGGGGCGGATCCCCTCTCTGATCATCGAGTCCTGGGCTTCCATATCAAAAGGGCCCGGATGAAAGGCGCGCAACTCATCCTTGTGGCTAACGAGGAGAACGAAATGGCCCGGTTCGCTGACAAGAAGTTCCCCCGTGAAGAACTTGACAAGGCCATCAAACTCTGCCTGAACTGCGCTTCTCCAGTAGTCGTCTATGGAGAGGGGACGAACCAGAAAGAGGCCCAGAAGCTGACGGAACTGAAGCGGAAAGCCCATTTCATTCCCCTCTTTCCAGCCACAAACGGGTACCATGCAAAGGTCCTTGGACTGCAGTGTTGCATGGATATTGACCATGCGGATGTGGCCTATCTCCTTATTGCAGAGACCAAGCTGCCTGATGACCTGGCCCAAAAAGCCCGCAAGGCAAAGTTCCTCGTCGTTCATTCCAGTTATCGTGAACCCATTACCGATATGGCCGATGTGGTGCTCCCTGCCCTGGTTTGGTACGAACACGAGGGTTCGCTCTATAACGTGGAAGGGAAGAAGGTCCCTGTAAGAAAAGCAGTTCCTTATCCGAAGGGATTGATCCCTGAAAACGAGGTTTTGACTCAGTTGGCAGCCCGTTTGTAGCTACTTAGAAAATAACCTTAATTACCCCTCTCCCTTGGCGGGAGAGGGAAGGGTGAGGGGGAATCCCAATGTCCACCCCCACCTTCATCCTCCCCCCTGCCTACCGGCAGGCAGGCATCGAAGGGGGAGGAGAGTAGAACAACGATTTTCATGGTTCGTGCCTGCGCGCTGAAGTGCTTCGGCACGCAAGCGTGGGTGACGAACCCGTCATGAAAAATTAGGTAGTAATTGCGTGGCGCACGTTATTTTTAGATGAGGAGGAAACCCCATGGAAAAGATTAAAGTTGCAGCGGATTGGTTGGCCGCATGTGCCG
>DATIGG010000640.1:0-2614 GCA_035454825.1 Thermodesulfobacteriota bacterium
TTTTGTCAATAACGGGGTCTACGGAATGACCGGGGGCCAGATGGCTCCAACCACCATCCTTGGGCAGAACACAACAACATCCCCCGGAGGAAGAACTGGAAAAAGGGATGGCTATCCCATCCACCTGAGTGAAATGCTGGCTCTTGCAGAGGGGAGCGCCTACATCGAAAGAACAGCCTTGACCAGCCCTGCAAATATCTTAAAGACGAAAAAGGCCATTGCCAAGGCCTTTCGAGTTCAGTTGGAAGGGCACGGGTTCTCCCTCGTGGAGGTTCTTTCCCCCTGTCCAACCAACTGGAAGATGAATCCTGTCGAAGCCTGGAAATGGATTGACGAGGTGATGGTCAAGAGTTTTCCCGTAGGACTCATCAAAGATATCACAGGAGAGAAGCGAGATGCTCATTAAGACCATTTTCTCTGGATTCGGGGGACAGGGAGTCATCATGATGGGTTACCTTCTCGCCATGGCCGGAATGTATGAAGACAAGAATGTCACCTGCCTCCCTTCCTATGGAGCTGAAGTCAGGGGAGGAACAGCGAACTGCACGGTGGTCATCGCGGATGAAGAGATCGCCTCTCCGGTTGCCTCTGAACCTGAATTCGCCGTTCTCATGAACAATCCCTCCCTGTTCCGATTCCAGAACCAGGTTGCATCCGGAGGGACCCTCTTTCTCAATTCGAGCATGATTGAGTCCCGTCCCATCCGGGGTGACTTGGAGATTTTCGAAATTCCAGCCAATGATCTCGCAAAACAACTCCAGGAAGATAAGGTCACGAACATGGTGATGCTGGGGGCCTTCATCAAGAAGTCCGGCATCGTCTCCTTTGAAACCATGGGACACGTTTTAAAAGACACCTTTTCCCACCGGAATCCAGGAATCCTAAAATTGAATAAGGCCGCTCTTTTGTTAGGTTATGATTATCTCGAATAGGAGGAAGAGGGAATGCCTGTGAAACAGATCTCTGTCAGCCTTGAAAACGTCCCGGGAAAGCTATCCGAGGTGAGCGACTACTTAGGAGAGAACGGGATTAACATCATTGGCTTAAGTGTTGCGGATACGGCTGATATCAGCTCGGTGCGCTTTGTCGCCAATGATCCTGAAAAGGCCGTCAATGTCTTAAAGAGCCATGGTTATGCCGTAAGGGTAACGGAGGTGTTGGCTGTAGGGACCCCCAATCACCCCGGCGGTCTCAACGCGGTCTTAAAACCCCTCAAAGACCAAAATATCAATGTCCTTTACCTCTATACCTGCCTTGGGACCGGCGAAAATACGGTTCTGATCGTTGGGGTGGATAAGATGGACGAGGCGATCCAGGTCTTAAAAAAGAACTGGGTCCAGATGTATGATAGGGAACTCTATACGTTCTAAGCGATCAGCAGCCTGTTAGAGATAACTGTGGAGTCCCGAGAGAAGATAATTGACCCCGAAATAGGTAAATAGAACAGCCACAAATCCGACGATCGACAGGATGGCTGCCTTCCTTCCCCTCCAATCTCTTGTCAGCCGTGCGTGTAAAAAAGCAGCGTAGACGAACCAGGTGATGAGAGACCATGTCTCTTTGGGGTCCCAGCTCCAATAGGTTCCCCAGGCATAATTTGCCCACGCTGCGCCTGTAACAATTCCCAGGGTCAACATCGGAAACCCGATCACAATCGACTTGTAATTAATCTCATCAAGAATCGGCGAAGCGGGTAGCCACTTCGAGATCCCCGCCGCTTTCCCTTCCTTCCGGTCGCGGATCAGGTAGAGAATGCTGATCCCAAACGAGACGGCGAATGAGGCATATCCAAAAAAACAGGTCGTCACATGGATCGTGAGCCAGTTGCTCTGCAGCGCTGGAACGAGAGGGGTGATCTTTGCATCAATCCCCGGGATGATTGAAGTCAGGGCGATCGCTAAAAAAGCAAAGGGTGTGACAAAAACACCGATGACCTTCTGCCGGTATTTGAACTCCAGGATTAAATAGATGAGGACGATGGTCCAAGAAAAGAAGACAAGGGACTCATACATGTTGGAGAGCGGGACATAGCCATAACCCGTCTGATGGGTTTCGATCCAGCGGAGGACCAATCCTGCGGAATGAAGGATCAACCCTACGGAGAGGATCGCCGTCCCGACAGACCCAACCCCTTTATGCTGGGAGGTTGCAAAGACGAGGTAACCTAAGAAGCTAACAAGATAGATCCCCATTGCGATGTTAAAAAAGATTTGACTGGTAAGGGAAGACGCCATCAGACACTCCAAATCGATCTTAAAAAAAATAATGATGTTGCAAAAAATCAAATCAATAGATGCCTGTCATTCTGAGCAGAGCCCTGCACCGCCTGGTGTACAGGGCAAAGCGAAGAATCTTATCAAGCCCATAAGTTACAGATCCTTCGCGAGTTTATCCTGAGTCAAATACTCAGACTCTTCGTTTCACTCAGAGTAATGAGGCTTCAGAGTGACAGAAAGGCACTCCTCAAGAATTTATCAACAATAACCGACGAAAAAGACAATGTCAATTTCTTGGGTTGAGTGATTTTGAGGAAGACGAGGGAGCGAATTAAATCCAGAAAGAAGCGGAAGGGATGTCTCAATAGGCGAGGGCGGAGACTCTAAACTTGCCTTTC
>DATIGG010000641.1:0-6616 GCA_035454825.1 Thermodesulfobacteriota bacterium
ATGAGTTTGCAGGCATCTCCTCGCGGGAGCGGCGATAAACCACCACAACTTCTTCTGCGCCCAAACGGAGGACCGTCCGTGAGGCATCGACAGCGGTGTTTCCTCCTCCAATAACGACTATTCTCTTTCCCATTTTGGGGAGGTCAGGGCTTTGAAACCCTTCTACAACTCCAATTTTTTCCGCGAGGCTCACCTGTTGAAGAAAGGGAACTCCGTGGAAGACGCCTGCTGCGTCCTCCCCGGGAATTCCCAGTTTCTGTGGTTCATGGGCTCCGATCGTCATAAAGATTGCGGAATAGCCTTCGTCAAAGAGTCTGTTGATATCCCGGATGGGCGTATTCAACCTGATGTTGACTCCCAGCGAGAGGATGCCATCGATCTCCCTCTGTAATACGTCCCTGGGCAAACGGTAGGAAGGGATGCCGACCCTCATCATTCCCCCCGCAACAGGAAGGGCTTCGAAAATCGTTGCTTGATATCCCATTCGCGCAAGATGGTGAGCGCAACTAAGACCTGAAGGACCTGAGCCAACGATCGCGACCCTGGCTTTCGGCCTTTCTGCTTTGTCTTCAAGCCGTACCCTTTCTTCCCGTTCCTTGGGTAATTGATCCCGATGCTCATAGACCCAGTCGGCCACGAAGCGCTTTAAGGCGCAGATAGAGACCGGGCTATCAAGCTTCGCCCGACTGCATTGATCTTCGCAAGGATGATTGCAGACACGCCCTACGGTGGCGGGGAAGGGATTATATTCTTTGATTACCTGAAGCGCTTCTGGATAACGTCCAGCCTGGATCAGAGCAATATAGCCCTGTGCGCTTGTCTCGGCCGGGCAGGTGTTCTTGCAAGGGCTTGTGCCTCGTTTCGTAACCAGGAAAGCATTCGGAACTGCTTGAGGATAAGGACAATAGATCGCTTTCCTCTGATCCAGTCCTTGATTGAATTCGTTCGGGAGGACAACGGGACAAACCTGCGCGCAGTCATTGCAGCTTGTACATTTCTTTGGATCGACATAACGAGGACGTTTCCGGATCTCGGCCTTGAAATTCCCAGGCTCTCCGTTGAGACAAAGCAACTCGGCGTTTGAGATGATCTCAATATTGAGATGGCGGCCTGCCTCAACCAGTTTCGGAGAGAGAATGCACATCGAGCAATCGTTGGTGGGGAAGGTCTTGTCCAGTTGGGCCATAACCCCACCAATGGCAGGCGAGGATTCCAGGAGGTAGACATAATAGCCGGATTCGGCGAGATCGAGAGAGGCCTGAACTCCGGCAATGCCTCCTCCCACTACCATCACAGCCCCGATCTTCTCAGCCATGCTTCTCCTCTCTACGTAAATGAACTAAATCCGAAATCCGAATATCGAAATTCGAAACAAATTCAAATTTTCAAAATTCAAATTTCTTACTCTATTTATTTGTCTCGAACATTCGAGATTCAATCATTCGAGATTGTTTCGAATTTCGCCTGCCTGCGCGAAGCCGCTTCGGCGAAGGCAGGGATTTCGTGCTTCGAATTTTCCCTCATATCAATCCCTTCTCACTCAACACCTTGATGGGGTTTGTGATATGACGTCCCAACCATTTTTTTACTTCCTTATGGCCAAGAGCCAGTCCAATCAATTCCGTGAAGTAGAGGACGGGGATATGATACTTTCTCCCTCCTTCTTTCTTTATTTCCTCCTGACGTGTATCCAGGTTTGCCTGACACATGGAGCAACCTGTGACAATGCAGTCCGCCTCTGCCTCCGCGGCCATGGAAAGTAAGCGGCAGCTCAGTTTCTGAACAATATCTGTTCGGGTCATCACCAAGCTTGCCCCGCAACAGTCAGTCTTGTAGGACCAGGGGAGTGATTCTGCCCCTAATAGTTCCATCAGACGATCCATATGCCCCGGGTTTTCATATTCCTTGATGGCCGTGAGCTTTGGAGGTCGAACCGTGAGGCATCCATAATAGCAGACCACTTTCAGTCCATGGAGCGGCTTGACCCTTTTTTTCTTAATCTCCTCTAAGAGGGGGATTTCACAGAAGAAATCGAGAGCGTATCGGATGGGGACTGTTCCCCGGTAAGAAATATCCGGGTTTTCGGGGTGATCCCTGACTTCCTTTTCTGCCACTTTGAATCGGTTGTAACAGGCCACACAGGGGACCAGGAGATCACGATCACTTTTCTCTGCAATGGCGAGATTTCGAGCAGGGAGGGCCACGGCCAATGCTTCATCTGTGCAGTGAGCTGAACTGGCACCACAGCAGGTCCAGTTCTCCAGCTCATGGAGTTGGATTTGGAGGAGGCTCGATACTCCCTGGATTGACTCGTCGTACTCCCTGGCCGTCCCGTGGAGGGAGCACCCGGGATAATAAGAAACCTCTTTCACCTTCTTCCCCCTTTCTCAAAGCGATTGAAGACTTCCTTGATTTCCTTACCCCCGGAGAACGTGGATGGAAAAAGTTTGATCTTGCCGAGACGGAACATCTTCCATCCGAGTCCCGCATCCTTGAGAAACTCTCTGGTTTTCGATTTGAACTTGAGGATCAGGCTCAGTTCATGAATCCGTCCCTTTGATTTGATCTCGTCCAGAAAAACGGAATGAAAAATGGGGATGTCTTTTTCCCCGGCCTTCACCCCGGAACGTAATGCGATGTGTCTTAACGTATCCATGATCCTGGCGATATCAATATTGTTCGGACATCGGACACTGCAGGTATAGCAGGATGCACAGATCCAGATGGTTTTAGAGCCAAGAACTCTTTCGCGGTGGCCATACTGAATGTGCCGGAGAATCTGATTTGGGAGAAGATCCATGGCATCCACCACCGGGCAGCCTGCTGAGCATTTCTGGCATTGATAGCATGCTTGAAGATTTTCACCACTGGCCTGGACAATCTCAGGCAGAAAGGAATCATCATTGAAAGTCATCTGTTCACTTAGATTCATCTCTTACTCCTTTCTGCTTAACTTTCTTCCCACCCTTAACGTCGAAGTCGGAATCAAACTAGACTGAAATTGCTACAGCGTCAAGGTACTTGGACACCCGATCCACGGATCCGACAGGGACGAAATGGACTCCCTGGCAAACTTCTCTAAGCCCTTTGACCAGATCCCTGATGATCTCAATGCTGGTCTTTTCTTTATCAGGGGCCTTGGCCAGTTTCTCAATGATGTGATTGGGAACCAGACCTGGCCTCACATATTTATTAAGAAAAATCCCCATCCCTGCGGATCTCACCAGGATGACTTCGGCGATCACAGGGACGCGAATCGGCCCAACCCGATTCATGAATTGATGGAAGGAATCAAGATCGAAGACGGGTGTCGTTAAAAAATATTGAGTCCCTAAATTGGCGAGTGTCTCCATCTCTCTTAGCTCCATGTCAGGCACCTTCTTACCCCAACTGGAGTCCACCCCTGAGCCGATACAGAACTTGGGCTTGAATGGAATTTGCTTGCCGGAAATGTCGCGGCCTTCCCGAAGACCATCGATTACGGAGTAAAGCTTTCCTGAATCAACATGGAAATACATGATCTCTTGAAGGCTATCCCCTGTAATTCGATAATCCTCTGTGAAAGTAAGGATGTTTTCAATCCCTGACTCTGAGACCTTCAAGAGATGTTCTTGAATATCCACCCGGCTCTTTTCCCGGCAAGCCGTCTGCAGGATCGGTTCAAATTTTTGCTCCTTTAAGATCCGACAGGTCCCCATCGTATCGGCCACTAATCCTTCAATCTTCAAATCCGGAACGGTGAGAGCATCCACCTTGCCGCGAATTCGATCCACACTTCGGATGAGGTCCTGGACATCCGTTTCGATGGGGGGTTGGATCTCGGAAGTCACCACAAACCTTTTCTTCTTTAGACTTTCTTCTAATTTCATCGAGTCTCCCTCCCTGAAAAGTTTTGGTTGTAGGTGGACTAAACTAACAGGTCATTTCTTTAATTCCAATAATTTGGCCACTTCAAATTTCAACTGTTCTAAGGGAAGTGGTTTAGAGAAGCAGGCATCCGCCCCATACTCTTTCATCTCTCGAAAGGCCTCATCGTTGAGGTAAGCAGAAAGAACAACAATCTTGATGTCCCTCGTTTCAGGATTCGATTTGATCTTCTTACAGACTTCGTATCCATTGATATCAGGCATCATGATATCCAGGATTAAGAGGTCGGGCCGGAAATGGCTCACCTGAAGACCTGCTTCAAAACCATCGGACGCAGAAATCATCTCGTATCCGTATTCATCCTCCTCAAGAGCCTGAACAATGGTCTCGACAATAATCTTGTCATCATCCACCACAAGAATTCTTTTCTTTTGGTCCAGTTTTACCTCTCCAGGAAGCGGCATTCCCTTCTCCTTCAAGAATTGATCTAAGTCCTCTCTCTTAATTCTTCGGTGTCCACCCACGGTTTTATAGGCCTTAATATGACCGGCTTCAATCCAGTTAATAATTGTCTTAGGAGAGACTTTGCAATAATCACTCGCCTGTGACACGGTCATAATATCTTCCATGAGCTTCTCCTTTTTTCAGAAATTACCATATTTATCCTTTTTACTGACTTTACCATTATTATAAAATTTATAGTTTGTCAAGAAGAAAATTTTCACAAATCAAGATTTTTTATATATTAAGGTCTTGGAAGGGGGGTAAGACAGCAGTAGTTTGTCATTCTGATTGAGTATAATAATGTTTTTGATTCAATATGTTATAAATGTCTTACAGAATCTACATTGACTCAAGAATTGAGCAGGTTTCCCCCTTTGAAAAGGGAAGGCGTGAAAAAATCGATTTGATTCTTTTTCACGTCATTCCGGATAAAGCGGGAATCCATTGTTTTCAGGGTCTTACGAACTGACTGGACCCAGGTTTTTTGAGTATTCATATCGGTAAGCTGATAATAAACGTTGATCCATGGCCTTGTTCGCTTTCGAGTTTGATTTCGCCGCCATGGTCCTTAATAATCCCATAGCAGACGGAAAGCCCTAAACCAACGCCTTTTACCTTTTGTTTCGTGGTAAAGAAGGCCTCAAAGATTCTATTCCTGATCTCCTCAGGTACTCCCACGCCCGTGTCCTGAACATGGATGAATACTTTATTCTCTTTCTTCTCTGTCCGGGCAGTAATCGTTCCTCCCTTTGGCATGGCCTCTTTGGCATTCTTAAAGATATTTAAGAACACTTGCCGCATTTGATTCGTAGAAGCCATGACCTCTGGAAGGTCTTCTTCAAAATAGGTTTCCACCCGGATATTTGCTTCCCGCATCTGTCTCTCCATCATCAGGAGGATACCTTCGAGCAACTCATTGACATTGATTCTTTTTCTCACCTCCTCTTCTGGTTTTGAAAAACTCAGCATATTCCGCAGCATCTCAGAGAGTCTCTGGGTTTCGGAAAGAGACAGTTCGAGAATTCTCCTTCTCTTACTCTCCGGAGGAATCTCCGTCTTAAGAAGTTCCAGAGTGTTCATAATCCCGTAAATGGGATTATTTAATTCATGGGCAATCTGGGAGGTCAGCCTTCCCATAGCCGCTAACTTCTCAGACTGAAGAAGGGCTTCTTGCATCTTCTGTAGTTCCCTCTCTATCCTCAACCGTTCCCTCAGGTCCTTGAAGATCCCCACGCTGGCGATCTCTTTTCCCTCCTCGTCGTAGATCAGGGCGGCTGAGAGGTCCCCTTCGATCAATTCCCCATCCTTTCTGCGGTGAATGATTGGAAAGGAGGTTAATTTCCCTACTCCTCCGTAATCCGGGCTCCTCATTTTCGCCATCACCTCTTCAGCCACTCCGGGAGGATAGATGCTCCGGATATTCATTCTCCCTGCAACCTCTTCAGATTTATAGCCGAGGAGGTTTTCTGCCCCCTGGTTAAAGAGGAGGATGTCTCCTTTCATGTCGGTCACAATGATTCCGTCCACAGAACTCTCGATGAGTTTCATTAAGAATTCGTTCGCTTCTTTTAATTCTCTCTCCATTCGCTTTCGATCAGAGATATCGATGTTGAGCCCCTCGTACCCAATGACTTCTCCCTTCTCATCCTTCTTGATATGGGCGGTAAGCAACACCGTAATCTTTTCGCCGGTCTTCTTTTTGAACTCCACCTCCAGGTCTTTCACAAATCCCTGCTCTTCGATCAGACTCTGAAAGGCCTTTCGGTCTGCCGGGTTCGCATAAAGATTCTGGGCGATATCAATATTTAGAAGTTCCTCTTTATTCTGGTATCCCGCCATTTCAAGGAGGGCAGGATTACAATCGAGGAAACAGCCCTCCTTTGAACTGATGAAGAGACCATGGCGAACCCTCTCAAACAGATTCCGGTATTTCTCCTCCGATTCCCTCAACTCATTTTCAAACTTCTTCTTTTCTGTAATGTCACGGACGTAGGCATACATCTTAAGTGCCCCCTCTTCGGACCATGCCGGAGCCATACAGACTTCTGTCTCTTTGACCTTTCCCCCGGGAGGCTGCATCAACATCTCCATACAGACCTTTTGACTTAACCCCTCTCCCTTCATGATCATCTGTTCCACAAATTCTTCGCCCCGTTTCCCAATCAACGGAAAGAATTCTTGACCCAGGATCTGATCCTTCGAAAGACCGATGATTTCCGCGGCCTTTTGGTTGACAAATTCAATC
>DATIGG010000642.1:0-4916 GCA_035454825.1 Thermodesulfobacteriota bacterium
ATAAAATTGTGCGCGTAGATGTCACAATATTTTTAGCACCATCATTTGAGCCCCTATTCATGGCCATTCCAGAGGCTTTTGGAAAATCTCAACTTTTTGAATTTGAGGTTTTCTGTTTGGTTCCGGCTATGCCGGGTTAGGAGATCTATGATAACTTTTTCGATCTATTGTGATCTTTTTGGGAGGGGATTCCGATGCGGGAGGCCCCTCCCTCTGTCAGGTGAAGAGAAATGGTGAATTTTCTTGCCTCCTACAAAAAATGGATGGATGCCTTGGCCAAGGTGGAATCGGCTGCCTCGATGGCCATGATGGCATTCCTCATCCTCATAAACGGCGTGGGGATTTTCATGCGATATTTCTTGAATCGCCCCCTCCTCTGGGTCCACGAGCTAACAATTCTGATCGGGACCTGGCTCTTTTACGTCGGTATGGGATTGCTCTATGCCAGAAGAGAGGATATTTCTCTCGATCTCATCGTAAACAAGATGCCTGAAAGAATCCGCTGGATGACGGAGCAGGTGATTCATTGCATGATCCTCCTCTTCTTGGTCATCCTTACCATTGCTTCTTACAAGCTCATCCCTTTCGTTTCCATGTCGGGTTCGATGCTCAGCTTTTCTCTCGGCATAAAAGATGTCTACTATTACGTTCCGGTCGGAGTGGGATCCATTCTGATGTTCATTCCAGTTCTCTATAAGACGTTAAAAGAATTAGAAGCTCGTAAACAAGGAGGGTCGTGAGGTCCTCATGGTTTCAATTTACATCTTAGGCTCCTTTGTACTCCTGATGCTTTTTAAGATGCCTATCTCCCTCTCCATGGCTATCTCAAGTCTTATCGGCCTGTTGATAGCCGGGGTTCCTCTCACCACCATCCCTCAGTGGATGGCCCATGGGGTCCACAGTTATCCTCTGATGGCAATACCGTTTTTCATCTTTGCCGGAGGGCTTTTGAATGCAGCCGGTCTCACCACTCGAATCTTCAATTTTGCCAATGTCTTTGTGTCGAGACTGCCGGGCGGGCTCGCCCAGGTGGCCATCATTGCGGAAATGATTTTTTCGGGTATCTCGGGCTCGATGGTTGCTGATGTCGCTGCCCTCGGGCCCATCGAGATGAAGGCGATGACAGAGCGAGGATATGAACGGAACTTCAGTGCTGCCGTGATTGTCAGCTCCACGGTCTTAGGCCCCATCATCCCACCCAGTATCATTTTTATTATCTACGCTATCAGCGCCAGGATTTCCATCGCCAAGATGTTTCTGGCTGGGATTGTTCCAGGGCTCATCATCGCTGCCTTCATGATGGGCTTGATCTATTATGTGGCGGTCACGGGAAAGATCAAGTGTCCTCCTCCTGAGAAGTTGAACCGACGGCAGAAGTGGAATGGATTTAAGGGAGGGATTTTGGCATCGATCACGCCCTTCATTATCCTCTGGGGAATGGTCGGAGGGATGGTCACACCGACGGAAGCCGGCATTTTAGCCATTGCCTGGTCGGTGTTTGTGGGCCTAATCTATAGAGATATCGATTACAAGGAACTTCCAGCCGTCCTTTATGAATCGGCCATAGGGACGGCCCACATCATGTTCCTTATCGGTGTCGGGACATTAATGGGTTATGTGGTGGCATTGGATGGGACACCCGATAAACTGGCAGCCTACCTCACGACACTGACCACCAATAAATATGTTATGTTAATTTTAATCAATATCTTTTTGTTCGTTTTAGGGTGCCTCATGGAGCCGACACCCGCTCTCTTGCTTTCCTATCCGATTTTTGAGCCGATCATTGCAGTCTATCAGATCGATCCTCTTCATTTCGGAATGATCATCTGCTATAACCTCACCATTGGAATGCTGACGCCTCCGGTGGGATTGGGCCTTTATGTCATGTGTTCCGTGGTTAATGTCAAATTCGAACCTCTCCTCAAGGCTTGTATTCCCTTTATCCTCAATATGATCTTTTCCCTTGTTCTCATTACCTATATCCCAGCTCTGTCTACATGGTTCCCCAACTGGGTGTTGCCATGATGACAGGAGTCAGGAGACAGAAGAATTCAGGAGTCAAAATCAGAAAGCTCGCAAAAACCTTCGAAGACTTGATTATTTGGCGGGGGTACAAAAGGCAGAATTCGGGATGCAGCGTTTTACTTCGTGCTCAAGTTGAAGAAACCAGTAAACGACTGGCGGGATATTCGTCTTCCATTCTGGCTTCTGAATTCTAAATTCTGGATATTCATGAGGAATTGAAAATGGCTTACCGTTTAGGCATTGATTCAGGAGGAACATTCACGGATGTCGTTCTATTCGATGACAGGAGAAAGGCCCTTCATATCACCAAGACTCCTTCCACCCCTGCTAATCCTGCGATCGGCGTGATCAACGGTATCAAAAAGATCGTTTCCCAGGTCGGGATCAAGCCAGAGGAGATCGCCTCCCTCGTCCACGGAACGACCGTGGCCACCAATGCCCTTCTGGAATATAAAGGCATTCGAACCGCCCTCATTCTCACGGAAGGCTTTAAGGATATTCTTTCCATTGGCCGGCAGGACCGGCCGAAACTCTATGACTATTTTGAAAAGAGGCCAGAGCCTTTCATCCCAAGGCATCTCCGGTTTGAGGTTTCAGAAAGGACCCTTTATGACGGTGAGATTTTAAAGCCCTTAGATGAGATGCGGGTTGTGGGCATCGCCGAAGAACTTAAAAGAAGAAGGATCAGAGGGGTTGCGGTCTGTCTGCTCCACTCCTATGCCAATCCGACTCACGAGAAAAGGATCAAGGAGATATATAAAGAAGATTATCCGGAAGCCGTTGTCTCCACTTCCCATGAGATCCTGCCTGAATTCCGAGAATACGAGCGGATGTCCACGACCGTGATCAACACCTATGTCATGCCCATCATCGATCAGTACCTCCAGGACCTCCAGCGGATAATGCGTGAAGAGGGTCTGACAGCGGACCTCAATGTGATGCAGTCCAATGGCGGGGTCATGACCTCCAGAAGCGCCGGAGAAAAGAGCGTCCACACAATCCTGTCCGGGCCGGCTGGAGGGGTGATGGGTAGCCTGGCTATCGGAAAGCAGATCGGGATGAAGAACCTGATCACCGTGGATATGGGCGGAACGAGCTTCGATATCTGCCTCATCCATGATGGAAAGATCCATTTTACCAAGGAGAGCGAGATCGGAGGCCACCCGATCAAGATCCCCATGATCGATATCCATACGATCGGGGCAGGAGGGGGGAGCATCGCCTGGATCGATCCGGGCAGCTCTCTTCACGTTGGCCCTCAAAGTGCGGGCGCGAGGCCTGGCCCTGTCTGTTATCAGTTGGGAGGGAACGAACCCACCGTGACCGATGCCAACCTGGTTCTGGGAAGACTCGATCCTGAATACTATCTCGGAGGCGAGATGTCCCTTGACGTGGAGGCGGCAAAAAAGGCCATTATGGAAAAAATCGCGCAGCCTCTTCATCTCTCCCTTGAAGAGGCTGCCGAAGGAATTATCAAGGTCATCAATGCCTCCATGGTCCGGGGCATCCGAAAGGTCTCTGTGGAGAAAGGGTTTGATGCGAGGGAGTTCTCCATGATCTGTTTTGGCGGCGGGGGTCCCCTTCATTCCCTCGAACTGGCTGAAGAGCTGAAGATCCCAACCGTGATTGTTCCGATCTCTCCGGGGGTCAACTCCGCTTTAGGGCTTCTGATCGCTGATTTCCGTTATGACTACAGTCAGACCTTCTTAATGAAGACACAGGAGATTCGACTTGATTCTCTGAATCAGGCCTTTAAAGTGATAGAAACCAAAGCCGCTCAGCAGATGATTGAGGAAAAAATCGCTCGAGAGGATCGGGTCATTTTGCGCAGTGTTGAAATGCGTTACGCAGGTCAGGGATATGAACTGGAGGTTCCTGTCCCTAATGGAAAGCTTACCTCAAGGGACCTCAAGCGGATTAACGATACCTTCCATCAGACCCATCGCCAGCTCTACGGATATGCCTCCCCTCAGGAAGTGACGGAGTTTGTCTACCTTCGAATCGCAGCCCTTGGAAAGATTCCAAAACCGAAATTCAAGAAGGAGAAGGAAGGCGACCATAAACCTGCCCGGGCCCTGAAAGGAAAGAGAAAGGTATTTATTGAAGGTAATTTTGTTTCGGTACCCATTTATAAACGGGCCCTGCTTAAGCCCGGTGACAGGATTTTGGGTCCAGCCATCATCGAGCAGATGGACTCAACAACCTTTCTCTCCTATGGGCATCGGGCCCATGTAGATGCGTATCTCAACCTCATTGTCACGATAGGAAAAGGCATATGAAAAAGCGAATCGATCCCATTACCCTGGAAGTGATCCGGAATGCCCTTTACTCCGTATCGGATGAGATGTCAGCGGCCCTCATCCGGACGGCCTACTCAACAAACATCAAAGATCGGAGGGACTGCTCCTGTGCCATCTACCTCACCACCGGTGAAGTGGTGGCCCAATCCGAGATCGGGACGCCTCTTCACCTTGGCGTGATGCCCGCGGTGGTCAAGACGGTTCTAAAGCGGTTTCCACCTGGACGGATGGACCCTGGAGACGATATCATTGTGAACGAACCCTATCCTGCAGGGCCAGGACATCTCAATGACGTGACCTTGGTGTCACCAGTCTTCTTCGGAGGGAAGCCCGTCGCGCTTGTGGCGAATCAGGCCCATCATGTCGATGTAGGAGGATATGCCCCCGGAAGCATGCCTTTTGGGGTGACAGAGATCTTTCAGGAAGGCATCCAGATCCCGCCCGTCAAGATTGTAAAAAGAGATGTGATCGACGAAGAGATCGCAAGCCTGATCTCGGACAATGTGCGGACCAAAATCGAGTTCAGGGGCGATCTTCTGGCACAGGTGGCCTCCAACAATGTGGGCGAGAGGCGATTTCTGGAACTCG
>DATIGG010000643.1:0-15609 GCA_035454825.1 Thermodesulfobacteriota bacterium
GCCAATACCTATTGCAATCCCCAAAACCCCTCCAATCAGGCTGAGAATCAGGGATTCGATTAGAAACTGAAGAAGGATATCTCTGCTCTTGGCTCCCACGGCAATCCGGATGCCTATTTCTCTTGTCCTTTCCGTCACCGAGACGAGCATGATGTTCATAATCCCAATTCCACCCACAATCAAAGAGATCGAAGCAATGGCTCCCAAAAGCAGAGACATCACATCGGCCGATTCTTCGGCACCCGCCATCACCTCGGTAAGGTTCCTGACTGTAAAATCATTCTCCTCATTCGGTGGAATCCGGTGTCTCTGACGGAGAAGGCTTTTGATCTGTTGTTCCGCCTCTTTCATCAGTTCCAGGTCTCTAATCTGGATTGAAATGCCTCTCACCATCCCTGGAAATTCCATTCCAAAGAGCCTCTTTTGAGCGGTCGTCAAAGGGACCATTATGGTGTCATCATGATCATGCCCCGGACCCGATTGGCCTTTGTGATTGAGCACACCGATCACTGTAAAAGGGATATTCTTTATACGAATGATCTGACCAATGGGATCGATGCCTCCAAAGAGATTTTCCATAACCGTCCATCCGAGAAGACATACCTTTGCCGCTCCGTTGACTTCCTGCCACGTAAAAGGACGGCCTAATGTGACGGGCCAATTTCTGATCTCAAGCATTTCCGGCATTGTTCCACTGATGGAAGTGGACCAGTTCTGGTTCCCATGAACCACCTGGGCTACTCCGGGAAGATCCGGGGCCACATACCTGACAGAGGGAATTTCGTTGAGGATTGCCTCTGCATCGTCAACTGTTAAAGTCGGAACCGTCCCTGATCCCATCCGAAGCCCCCCGCTCGTCGAACTCCCTGACCGGACGATCAGGAGGTTTGATCCCATGCTGGCAATGTGCTCGGTAATCCGGGCCTTCGCCCCTGAACCCACGGCGATCATAGCAATAACAGCGCTCACTCCGATGATGATCCCAAGCATCGTCAAGGCAGACCTCATCTTATTCACAATGAGAGCCCTTAATGCAATTCGGAAACTGGCTAAAATAGTAGTCATAAAAGGTCTGCCTTATGATCTGGGGATTCACCTGCCAAGGAGCAGTATGAAAAGTAGAGATTGGCCAAAAGAGAAAATGGTGTCGTTTTTTAAAGTATACATGCTTTCTCACCTATTTCTAATAAGGTTTCTATCAGGAATTGTTTTTTTTGTCAATCATCGATGATGCGATGAAATGTTGTGCAGGGACTAAATCCAGGAATCTTTATCCTGGGAAACAGTAAATGCACTGGCGATAAAAAGACTAAACTCTGAAGCGTGAATATCTTGCCACACGTACCGGTCCAAAACAAATAAAGAAACATCTCTGTTTGATCTTCAGATCGTAGGTTTCTTGGATTTGAAAAGTGCAATGGCGATGAACGGCGATAGTAGCTTTTCGGCAACCAGATTTAAACCTCTTGGATATCGTAATTCGTCATCTATGCGATGAAAAATGATTATCACCCGGTTCGCCTTTTGTCAAATAACCAGATATGTCCTGGCGAGCACCTCAGCTTAAGTCTTGGTCAAGACTTTTTAAAACCCGCTGCAAATGGGCGGACCATCATGGAATGCGATATAGAAATGGTGGCATTGATAAAGAATTGCTTCTCGCCATAATAGATGTTATCCGGTAAGTCATATGACCTTCAGGGTGACGTCTAGATATCCACGTTAGTATTCCTCTGCCGCCGCCCATCACCTTTGCCGCACCTCCAGAGGTGATCGTGATACCTGAATTCCGTGGCGGTGGACACGATAGGCGCTCATCTTATCCATGTGAAGTGGACGGCCTTTTTCGGTCAAGATCGGCTTCTGGGAGTGCTCCTCCCGTCCATATCATGGCGGCGGATAAAAACCTTGTTGGGCTTAATCTTTGGACATAATGAGCCAAGCTTCGTTGGGGATTATTATTAAAGGCTGCTTAATTTAATGGGATCGAAAGAGATTTGATTATTTTAAGCAGACAAATTTACGGAGGATAGTTCCAATCATCAACCTCTTCTGAGAGCTCATAAGAAAATTCTTTGGCCATTGTTTACGTGATTCGGAGCAAATAAGTTTACCATGAAAAATGAAGGTTACGTAAATTATAGATGGATAATCGTTGGAGTCAGTTTCGTCCTCCTTGCTCTGACTTATGGGGCGACCGCTTATTCGTTTTCGTTATTCTTTGTAGCTCTCCTTAAAGAATTTAGCTGGAACCGCTCCATTACGGGGGGTGCCTTCTCAGTTTTCTTAATTCTCCAAGGAGTCGCGGGTCCTTTCATAGGGAGCATGGTAGATCGATTCGGTCCCAGAAAGGCTTTTATGCTCGGAGCATTGCTCTTGGGAACGGGACTTGCCTTGTGCAGTTTGATCCAAAGGTGGTGGGAATTTTACATCTTTTTCAGTGTTGTTACAGCTATGGGAGTAAGTTTCCTTGGATTTGTGCCCAATGCCACGATGATACAGCAATGTTTTAGAGAAAAGAGAGGATACGCCATGGGGGTCATATCCTCTGGAATAGGATTCGGAATTTTTATCTGTGTCCCATTAATCCAGTATCTTATCAACCGCGCAGGATGGCGCATGACTTATCGTATTATAGCGGTATTTATCCCTTTAATTACCTTTTCCATGATGATTGCATTTTTAAGGAAGTTTCCACGAACAATTGGCTCCGATGATGCAAAAGGGGAAAATACCTATCCCTTCATAAAAGGCTCTTTGATTGTTGACAGAGAGTGGGCGTCACGGAGGTGGACTGTCCTACAGGCGGCAAGGACGAAACAATTCTGGCTCCTGTGGTTCTCTTTGTTTTTATCGAATTTCACGATTTATTCTGTCTTGACTCATCAAGTAGCCTTTTTTATTGATCAAGGTTTGAGTGCTTTGATTGCATCCTATATTGCCGGCATAATAGGTATCGTGAGCGTAGTAGGAAAGATCGTGTGGGGTGGACTATCGGATAAAATTGGGAGAGAGGTTACTTATCTGGCTGGGACTGTTTGCTCCCTTTGCGGTATGATACTGCTTATTGCATTTACAGTTGCACCAAATACTTATATTCCATATCTTTACGCCATATTCTTTGGCTTGGGATATGCTGCTGTGACAGCTCTTTCTCCACTAATCACAGCGGATTTTTTTGAGGGGCAAGCCTTTGGGAGTATCTTCGGAGTACTCTTTATGTCCATTAACCTTGGTGGGGCATGTGGAGTGTGGTTTACCGGTTTCCTTTATGATCAGATGAGAAGTTACGTTTCAGCCTTTGCCATCCTGATAGCCTGCACTCTATGCGCTTTAGTTAATATTTGCATAGCAGCTCCCAGGAAGATCAGAATGGTACCGGGGAAAGGATGTCAAACTCGGAAACCACCTCCCCAAGGTTGATTCATCTCGGTATAACCTTTGAGGGCCCCCTCTGCGGCATTGAACTTCCGTACCAATCCACAGGGTAATTCCGCATCCTCTAATACGGATGACCTTATCCTCTGTCATCTCTGACAGATCAGGCGGGCCACTCGTGGGTCTTTTGAATCAACCTGCCCCAGCTTTTCGGTACTTCTTGGTTCCCTCCTCAGATTCTAAGGATGCAGGTTTTGACTTCATCCAGGTCCTCGATACCATCCGCTCCTCTCAACCATATGTGTTGCGGAAGGGTATCAAAATCCTCCTCCTGACACTGCCATAAAAACGTGCTCTTCCAGATGCTTGCTTGGTTATTTCCGATCCCCTAAATGCGAGAGTATCTTGCCAAAACGGAAGCCCACTCAACAGGGTGGAGAATGGTAGATATGATTTTCAGATAATAACCTTTCAGGACTTGAAAAACGCCCCAGTCATAGCAGTGTGCCACGAAGCTGCATGAGAGAGAAGCACGGGAATCGCTTCTGTTAAGCTGAACACATAAAGAGGGAGCCACAGGTGGCAGTCCCAATTCTCTACTGGGCGAACTCGCGGCAGGAAGAATTTATTTCTCAGATTACTTGAGGGCCAGCGTGATCTTACAGAGGTCGTCTTCGAATGGCTCAGCCGTAAATCCTAATTTCTGGCAGATCCGGAGCATTTTTCGATTTTCCGCCAGCACGATTCCGTAAAACTCCTCGAGTCCCTTCTCCTGGGCAATACCGATCAGCACATCAATCAGTTTGTACCCGATCCCCTTTCCTTGATAATGATCATGGATGATCACCCCAAATTCTCCACTCTTAAAATCGGAGTCGATCATAAGACCTATGATTCCGATAATCTTTCTCGGGGAATTTTCCCTGATTTCGGCCATGATTTCGGCCACGATGGTCATCTCGCGATTGTAATCAATGTTACATAACTTGATCAGCATCTCGTGGGTGATGCTCTTGATCACTTGAAAGAATCTCTCTTTCAGGGTCTTTTCTGAAAGGGAGGTGAGCATTTCTTTCACCAAAGGCTCATCTTCCGGCTTCACGGGCCTCAAGAGGACCTCGGTTCCATCCGGGAGCATCCACGGTATCACATATCTTGTTGGATAAGGGGTGATGACGAGATGAGAATAGGGAGAGGCATAGTCCAAGCTATCCTTGTCGATGATGATCCGGGCAGATAAGGCAGAGGCTTTACCATTTGAAATGGCGAGGGGATTAATGTCCATCTCGGCAATTTCCGGGAAGTCCACGATGAGGTTTGAGAAACTGACAATGATCTGCTCCAATTGCCTGAGATCAGCCGGTGGTTTGCGGCCGTATCCCTGAATCATCTTGTAGACCTCCGTCTCCTCCATGAGTCTTCGAGCCAATGCCTGATTGAGCGGAGGCAGGCCGATCGAGAATTCTTTGAATATTTGGACTCCTAAACCGCCTATCCCAAGCACAATGACAGAGCCAAAATCCTTATCTTTTTTCGCTCCCAAGAAAATCTCATAATCGATCTTCTCGATCATCTTTTGAACGGAGATGCCTACGATCCTTGCCTTTGGAGCATATTTCTTTGTCCTTTCCATTAACTGTTCAAATTCTTTCCGGAGTTCGTCCTCAGAATTGATCCCTGTGACGACTCCCCCAACATCCATCCTGTAGATGATGTCCGGGGACATAATTTTCAGGGCAACGGGGTATCCAATATACTTTGCGATAGAAATTGCATCCCCAACATCTCGAGAAATTTCAGATTGCACCGTGGGAATTCCGTAGGTCGCTAAGAAACGGTTGGACTCTTCCTCATTGAGAACCATCCTTCCCTCTCTGAAAACCCTGCGGATAAAAGCTTTGAGATTATTCTTGGAGGGGCCCTGATCAACGGGCAGATCGGCAGGCGTTTCGTACTGGAATTCGAGACTTCGCCGATAATCATATAAGCAAAGGTATGCCTTCACCGCATCCTCAGGCGTCTCATAGGTAGGGATATGATTTTCAAAGAAGATCTCCCTTCCTTCTTGAGCTTCTTTCCCACCGATCCAGGCGGCGATGATCGGTTTCGAGGACATCTTGGCGAGATCTGTGATCGCAGTCGCCAACTCCTTGGGCTGGGGGGTTTTCTGTAAGGTATAGATGATCAAGATCCCATCCACTTCAGTTTCCTGCAATAACACCTGAATGACATGGAGATATCTCTCAATTTCAGCGTCACTGAATACATCGACCGGGTTGGTTTTGTTCCAATAGGAGGGTAAGACAGCACTGAGGTTTTTAAAACCCTCCTCTGAAATTGAGGCCAGTTGTCCCCCCATTTCGATCAGTGCATCCGTCGCCATCACACCCACTCCGATGGCATTCGTGACGATTCCAAGACCGAGGCCTCTCGGAAGATGCTTCGATTGGAGAACTCTAACCACGTTAAACAGATCAGCGATCTCTTTCACCCGGACGATGCTCATTCTCCTGAACGCTGCGTCATAGACCTGGTCGCTAAGGACCATTCCTCCTGCATGAGAGAGGCTGGGCTTGGGCGTTTCCAAAAATCTCCCTGGTTTGACAGCGATGATGGGCTTGTAACGGGCAAAGCCCTTCACTGCACTGATAAATTTCTTTGCATTCCCGATGCCTTCTTCCATGTAGAAGACAATGCTTCGGGTATTGGCATCACTGCTGAGAAAATCGACGAGATCTCCATAGTCAACATCCACCATCGATCCCAGAGAAGCGAAGATACTAAAACCGGCGTGGGCAAGCATGGCCCAGTCAAAAACAGCGCCTCCCAATGCCCCGCTCTGGGAAATGAAGGCTGTATTTCCTGCTTTGGGTAAGACCTTTAAGATGGAGGCATTCAAAGCCACGTGGGGCCTAATGACACCCAGACAGTTGGGACCAATGATTCTCATCCCATATCGATCCCTGATTGTCTTGATCTGAGTCTCTAATTTTCTGCCTTCCTCCCCGATTTCCCTAAAACCCGCCGAAATGACGATGATTCCTTCCGTGTCAACCTTCCCGCATTCTTCAACGATCTCTGGGACCGTCGGTGCGGGAGTAACAATAATTGAAAGATCAACGTGCTCTGGCACAGCCGAAATCTCGGGGTAGCATTCATAGCCCAATACAGTCTTCCTGTTAGGATTGACCATAAAGATCTTTCTTAAATCTTTTGACCAAGAGCAAAGGTTCTCTAAGAGCGTTCTGCCAGGAGTGTCTTCTTTCTCAGTGACTCCAATCAGAGCGATGGTCTGAGGATTAAGCATTCGTTTGAGGCTGCCTTTTATCATGGTAAGGGTTCTCCTCTCGTCAACAACAAAACCTCAATAGAAGATTTTGTCTTCCGTCGATTGTTACCCCAGATAACCCCCACGCACAAAAAAACAAAGCCTGCTTTACTATTTTGAATGCAAGGCGTAATGAGTTCCTTTTTGCCTTCTCCCTTCCCTTTTAGACAAAGCGACTAAACTTAAACCGGAAATAATGTTCGGTAACCCATAAATTCCTATTCTGAGCTGCTGTTGGCCATTCTACACAACAATAAACATTTGTCAAGAGTTTTTCCTTATCAGCAATAGTCTTTGGGAAAAGAGGACTCAAGCAAATATCTCGGGCCAAAAACCATTCAAGCATTCAGGATCTTAATGAAAGTAACTTATCGATTCTAAATTGGAATTTTTAATTTTGAAGCTGTAAACTGAAAACAACACTACACGAGAGGTTTTAGCAATAAAAAATAATTTTTATGCATGCATAATTTCTTTATTGACATCGGGTGCAGAAACTGATATTTTCAACCCGTTAGTGTCAGTCTGTATTTATATTTTTCCATTCCGGAGTCATCTCATGGACCGGGGAAGCAGAGAATAATGGCTCGTGTTTCAATTCAAGAGGATAGGTCTGCCCAAAGATGGGATTTTGCCAAGGAGACCCAGACGGACGGGCGAATCTGGAGGATGTTTTCAGTACCCGATACAGTGCGCTAATTTGTTCCTTAGGCCCTTTATTGCTGGCCACTAATTTCAAACTGAGGGGGCTGTCATGGACATAACTCGACGGAATTTTCTGAAGTCTTCAGGAATGGTTGCGGGGTCTATACTCTTACCTTCCAGTATGTCCGCTGCTTCTGAAAAGGTCAGGAGGTTCCCGCTGCACAAACCGGTCAAAGAGGCTGCCACCATCTGTCCGTACTGCTCGTGTGGCTGCGGTCTGTTGATTGCCACAGGTCCGGATGGCCATATCATAAACGCTGAAGGCGACCCTGACAATCCCCAGAACCGGGGCGCACTGGATCCAAAATCCATTTCGGTGCGCCAGCTCTCCCAGAGCCCGCTCAGGCTGAAGAAACCCCTTTACCGCGCCCCGGGAAGCGATCAATTTGTGGAAAAGGACTGGAATTGGATGATCACGGAAGTGGCCAAGCGGATCAAAGTCACCCGGGATGCCACTTTCCAAAAAACCAACTCCAAGGGCGTAACCGTCAATCGCACACCTGCCCTTGCGTTTCTGGGAGGGGCTGCCCACAACAATGAAGAGTGCTACCTGGCGAGCAAATTGAACCGCGCCCTGGGAGTCGTCTATCTCGAGCACCAGGCCCGGATATGACACTCCGCCACCGTGGCCGGTCTGGCCGCAGGATTAGGGCGTGGGGCGATGACGAATCACTGGGTGGATCTGAAAAATGCCGATGTCGTCATGATGAATGGATCGAACGCCGCCGAGAACCACCCGGCAGCCATGACGTGGATCAGTAAAGCCAAGGATGAGCGGGGCGCCAAACTGATCGTGGTCGATCCACGCTTCACCCGCTCGGCATCTCAGGCCGACCTTTACGTGCCCATCCGCAGCGGCACGGATATCCCTTTTTACGGCGGAATGATAAAATACATCATCGACAACAATCTCTGCCACAGAGAGTATGTGGTTCACTACACCAACGCGGCAACGCTGCTTGTTCCCGAGTTCAAGGGGCCGGCGGATCTCGACGGTGTGTTCTCAGGTTTTATTGATGATGACAAAGATGGTTTTGGAACCTATGATCGGGGTACCTGGAAGTACCAGACCGATGCCGCAGGCAACCCGCTCCGGGACGAGACCCTCAAAAACCCACATTGTGTATTCCAGGTCATGAAACGGCACTACGCCCGCTATACCCTGGAAAAAGTCTCCCGGATCACGGGCTGTCCGCAGGACAAATTGGAAGCCGCTTACAAACTGTATAGCTCCACAGGGGCTCCAAACAAGACCGGCACCATTCTCTATGCCATGGGCCAGACCCAGCACACGGTTGGGTCGCAGAATGTGCGTGCCCTCTCTATGGTCCAACTGTTGCTGGGCAACCTCGGGAGGCAGGGAGGCGGGGTTAATGCCCTGCGCGGGGAGTCGAACGTCCAGGGGTCAACGGATCAGGGAGTCCTGGCTCATCTGGTCACCGGATATGTGGGCATTCCAAGGGCCACCGAAAATCCCACCCTTGCCACCTACATCGAAAAAGAGACGCCTAAAACAGGCTACTGGTCGAACAAGCCGAAATTCCTGGTCAGTATGCTCAAGGCCTGGTGGGGAGACCACGCCACCCCCGAGAACCAATTTGCCTATGACTATCTGCCCAAAGTTGAAAACCCCGCCCATCATTACTGGATCAGCTTATTCGAGGACATGTACGCTGGAAAGATCCAGGGCCTATGGATCATGGGACAGAACCCAGCGGTCAGCGGGCCCAATTCCCGGTTGGAACGGGAAGCCCTGAAGAAACTAAAATGGCTGGTCGTCCAGGAGATCTTTAATACGGAAACCTGTTCCTTCTGGCGGGGGCCGGGGGTAAAACCGGCAGACATTCAGACCGAAGTGTTCATTCTCCCGGCAGGGGATGCCATGGAGAAGCAAGGAAGTATTGTTACCAGCGGACGCCTGATCCAGTGGCGGCCCAAAGTAGCAGAGCCACCCGGTGAAGCCCTGCCTGATGATCAAATCCTTAATCTCGTCGCGCTGAAGCTGAAGGAGCTCTACGGTTCCGATCCCGGTCCATTTCCTGATCCGATTCGTCACCTGAGATGGGATTATGGGAAAGAGATCGATATCGAGAAGGTAGCGCAGGAGATTAACGGGTATGCCCTCGACGATATCAAGGATCCAAAGGGAGAGATCCTGGTGAAAGAAGGAGAACTTCTGAAGACCTTCGGAGCCTTGCAGGATAACGGCACGACGGCGTGCGGGACCTGGATTTATGCAGGCTATTTTGCCCTTGCCGATGATGGCACCGGAAGAATGATGCCAGCGACCAAGCGTCGGGGACAGAAGGACCCGGGCGGGCTGGGCATGTATCCCTACTGGGCGTTTTCTTGGCCGGCCAACCGGCGGATCATCTATAACCGGTGCTCCGCTGATCCCAATGGCAAGCCCTGGTCGGAAGACAAGAAACTCATCTGGTGGGACGAGGGGCAAAAGAAATGGGTTGGATATGACGTGCCGGATTTCGTTGCCACCAAGGCTCCCACAGACCCCGGAGGAATGGATCCCTTTATTATGCGCGTAGATGGAAAGGGAGGATTCTTTGCCCCTCTGAACGAGGGACCTTTCCCCGAACATTATGAACCCGTGGAGACGCCGGTCGAAAAGAACCCGTTTTCTTCCCATATGCACAATCCGGTCATCAAGATCTGGAAAACGGATGCAGGGAAGAGCATCGGGGACAATTGGGGTAAACCAGCGGAGTTTCCCATTGTAGCCACGACCTATCGGGTGGTGGAGCAGTGGCAGGCTGGCGGCATGTCCCGATGGCTGGACTGGCTTACAGAATGCCAGCCTGAGATGTTCATCGAGATGAGCAAGGAACTGGCCAAAGAAAGGGGGATGCAGAACGGCGATCGTGTGAAGGTTCGATCGGCCCGGGGAGAGATTCAGGCGGTTGCCCTAGTCACCGGCCGTTTCAAGCCGTTTCAGGTTGAAGGGAAAACCGTCCATATCATCGGGATGCCCTGGCATTATGGCTGGGAGGGCCTTGCTCGCGGAGACGTGGCTAACGACCTAACCCCGCATGTCGGAGACGGCAACACGACCATTCCGGAATACAAGGCATTTCTTGTGGACGTGAGGAAGGCATAGGGAGATTTCTGAAGAAGTCCAGAAATCTCAGAGAGCGACAAGTGGCATTTCAGAGCTCTCATAGGAGGGGATGACCATGGTACGGAAGGCGATGCTGATTGACGAATCCAGATGTACTGCCTGTCGGGGCTGCCAGGTCGCCTGCAAGCAGTGGAACGACCTGGAAGGCTGGGGATACTCGCACGCTACGAATTTGGGGAGTTATGAGAACCCGCCCCGTCTGTCTCCGCAGACCTGGACGCGCATCAAATTCAACGAACTTGAAGGAACCAATGGATTCCGGTGGCTTTTCCTGAAAGAGGGATGCATGCATTGCGGAAACCCCGCCTGTGTCCACTCCTGCCCCACCGGCGCTCTGAAGCAGCAGTCGGACGGCCGGGTCACGGTGGAACCGGATCTGTGCAATGGATGTGGTTATTGCACCCAGTTCTGTCCTTTTCATGTACCCCGACTAGAGGTCTCCAGCCTCCTCACCGGCCGGGCCAAGATCTCCAAGTGCAATTTCTGCCAGGACCGTACGGACAATGGCATGATCCCGGCCTGCGTGAAAACCTGTCCGGCCCAGGCTCTCTTCTGGGGGGACCGGGACAAGATGATCACTGATGGGAAGAAACGGTTGGAAGTCCTCCAGGCCAGGGGATTTAAGAATGCCAGTCTTTACGGAGAAAACCTGGTCGGCGGCCTCGGTCGTTTGTATGTGCTCATCGAGAAACCGCAAGCCTATGGACTCCCCGCTGATCCCAGATATCCCTATCTCGCTACCCTGTGGCAGGATCTCGTTCGCCCGCTGGGCAAGATCGCGATGGGGGGATCGATTCTGGCTGTCTTGGCTGCCTGGGTCATCATTCGCCGCAACATCAAAATGGAGGAAGTCGAATGAACGGACAAGTGCAAACAACGGGTCACGTCTTTCAGATTCGATGGATCCCCAAATACACCTTTGTGGAGCGGCTCCTCCACTGGGTTCACACCTTGAGCTTTATTCCTTTGGTGATCACAGGCCTGGTCCTTTACATGGATTTTTTGAGACCCTTGGCCCAGGGGGAAGCAGGAGAGTGGATGCGGCTAGTCCACCGGTTGGCGGCACTGCTCTTTACCGGCGAGCCGCTCATTTACGGGATCCTGCAGCCGGGACGGCTATGGATGCATATCAAAGAATTCAGCTTCGACCGCGATGACATCGGCTGGATGAAAAATGCCTTTGGCTATTATGTCCTGGGCCGGCATGGAGTCATGCCTCCTCAGGGACGGTTTAACACCGGGGAGAAGATGAACGGGGCGGCCATGATCCTTGGCTGGATTCTTTTTGTGGTCACGGGCCTGGTTCTGTGGTTCGGGAAAGGGATCGTCCCGGCCGGCTTTTTCCGTTTAATGGTGTTGGTGCACGACCTGACCATGATTGCCGCTGTGTGTATGTTCATCGTGCATCTCTATCTTGCCGTAGCCCACCCGCTCATGTGGGCCGGCCTGGTCAGCATGCGTTTCGGGGTCGTCTCCGCCGCTTATGCGGCGGAGCATCATGCGAAATGGTACTACGGACCCAAGCGGGCGCGAGAACTCTACGAAGCCAAGATAAAAGCGGCTTCGAGCAAGCACTAAGCACGGAGGGATCTCCATGGCGAAAATTCTGGTTGTCGATGATGATCGCGATTTCATAAAGATTACCCGAATCATCCTGCAATCCAAAGGGTACGACGTGATCACGGCGGCCAACGGGGAGGAAGGCCTTAAAGTCATGCGCCGTGAAAAACCGGATCTGGTGATTCTGGATATCATGATGGCTTATATCCTGGAGGGGCTGGATATCCGGCGGCAGATGGCTGCTGACCCGAATCTCAAGAACATACCAGTCATCATGTCCACCTCATTAACCGGGGAGCGGGTGCAACGGAACATGCCGTCTGATGAATATGTTCCTGACTCGGCATGGCTGCACAAGCCTATTGACCCGGATAAATTACTGGAGCAGGTAAAAAAAGCGGTTGGATAAGGGGTTTTCTCCTGCGGGCGAGACCCTCGTCGCAAATTAAGGGGTACCCTATTCCCCGTTCGGAGCCTGGCTCGAAGGGGGGGCGGCCAACGGCAACGTGAAGCGAAAAAGGCTTCCCTTGCCGACTTCGGATTTCACCTCCAGGCTGCCGCCGTAGCCTTCGACAATTCTTTTAACGAGAGGCAATCCCAGACCGGTTCCTCGAACCCCCATATTTTTGGCCTCGGCGGTTCGATAGAATTCATGAAATATCAACGGCAACTCCCGGGGACTGATTCCGATTCCTGAATCCTCAACCGCTCCGATGGCCCACGCTTTATCCTGTCCCAAAGATACCTTGACAGACCCGCCCGCTGGAGTGTATTTGATTGCATTGGAAATAAGATTGGTCCACAGCTGACCCACATGATGAGGATTCACCCGCACGAAAGGGTTCTGCAGAGCTGTCAGAGTCAAAGCGACCCTCCGCTCGTCGGTTTCCGTCTTAAAAGACGGGGCTAATTTTCCCAATTCATCCCCCAGCCGGACGAGGGACCGATTCTCGAGGGACATTTCGTGCTGTGCAGCGGCCAGATTCATCAAATCATCAACGAGATCTAACATGTCCTGGGATCGATCGAAGGCATGCTGGAGGATTTCCTTCCACTTTTCCGGGGCAACATATTCCTTGAGCAGGATGAGTAGATAGCTTTGCAGGGCTGTGAGAGGCGCTCGAAATTCATGCGCAATCGTTAGCCGAAAAGCCGCTGGCGCCAAGAAGTCCTTGTCAAATAGATCTGAGGTATCCATTTCGCCCGCTGCCACAGACCAAAGAGGGGCAACGTTCTGTACGAAGGCGTGGAGCCTCTTCAGTTCAAGAGAATGGATTCGCTGCTCCAAGACCCATTCCACTGTCTTCTTCAGATTTTCCATCTGACCTTTATTCAGTTCAAGAGAATGGATTCGCTGCTCCAAGGCTTGGGGTCCCCGTAGAGAAAAGTGTTCCGGAACCAGCGGAACGGGAACCCTGTCGCAGATCTGGGCCTGAAAGGGCTGAAGAGATCGATTCATCGAATCCCGTTTACTGAGCAGAAGACACGCAAGGTCAGCATCTTTCTCCCACAGCTTCTCCAGGAGAAGCACGTCCCGCTGACTGTGGAAGATCTCCCCGTCCAGGAGGACGACATCGATCTTCCCCTCCGTTGCCGTTTCAATCCCGTCATGGAGCGAGTCGGTAATTTGGACGGGGAAAAAAACCGGTTCCAGAGCCTGCCGGCAGGCATCCTGTAACTCTGGATTGCCACTGATGACGAGAATCTTACCCTGGGTCTTCATGACCAATGAACCCATCCGATCCGGTGACGCAAAATAATCAGTGCAAAATGTTCAATGACCAATTGGCAATTAGCATTGGAAGGGAGATCTGGATTTAATTCTACAAATCATTGGTAATTGGCCAATGCTAATTGATCATTGTCCAATGACATTCTTTGTTACTCGGCTATATCTCTTCTTGTTTTGGTAATTGTATCGGGAGGGTTATGGTAAAAGTCGCCCCCTTGCCCAATTGACTCTTCACGGAGATCTGGCCGCGATGCATCTTGATGATGCCGTAAACAATGGAAAGCCCGAGACCCGTTCCTTTACCCAAGGGTTTTGTCGTAAAGAAGGGGTTAAACAATTTTCCCAGGTTTTCTTCGGGTATGCCGCCTCCCGTGTCCGTAACGACGATTTCTACCGCCTGCTGGTGATCCGTCCTCCGAGTTTCAATCGTGATGGTTCCGCCCTCAGGCATGGCCTCACTTGAATTGTTGAGCAGATTCACAAACACCTGCACAAGCTGGAATGGATCTGCCTGGATGTGGGGCAGATGAGTGTCAAAATTCTGGACGATCTTGACCTGGGCAAAATTCTCCTGATGGCTCACGCTGTGGATCGCCTGTTGTAGGATATCATGCACATCACTCTCCTGGGCCAGCACGTCCTGCTGACGAGCAAAATTCAGAAGATCGGAGACGATCTTTTTACATCGCAGGGTTTCTTGAACGATCATCTTCAAATCCTCCCGACTTCTGTCTTTCTCACCTGCTTCTCGATGCAAGGTATCTGCAAACAGCAGGATGCTCCCCAGGGGGTTGTTGATCTGATGGGCAATCCCCGCGGCGAGCTGTCCCATAGAAGCCAGCTTTTCTTTGTTGAGCAGTTCTTCTTGAGTGCGTTGCAGGGTGTTGACCATATCATTGAAGGATCGGCCCAGAACATCCAGTTCTCCTTTGCCAGGAGCATGGACCCGCACACCCATATCGCCCTGGGCAAGACGCTCATTCGCCTTCACCAAGTTATCGATCGGTTTCGAAATAAATCGGGCGACCGGCAAGGCGATCACCCCAGCGAGCATAATACAAACTAAGGCATTCACTCCCATCCGTTTGTTAATATTGTGGACGAGATTTAGAAAAGGGGCTTCCCGGGCACCCACATATAAACTTCCCACCACAGTATTGCGACTGTCCCGCAAGGGAGCGTACCGGGTGATGAACCACTCATTCACCACGTAGGCACGACCCACGTAGTCTTTCCCCTGGGAGAGCACCACGGTGCGAACTGCCTCTGATATCCGTGTCCCTACGGCCCGTTTCCCTTGTTCAGTCATCACGTTGGTGGCGACCCGCAGATCTCCAAAAATGATCGTTACAGTATCGATGCCTGCAACCTCTTTGATACGATCCACGAGAGTGAAATCATTGTTGAAAAGGTAGATCGACAGGGCCGCGCCCAGGACCTTTTGATCCGGGGTATGCAAAGGATGGACTCCGGTCAAAGCCAATCCCGCCGTGCCCTCTCGGGCGTCAAACGGTTCAGGAGCGGCAAGAGGGGTTTCAACCAGGGGGACAAAAGCCTGTTGATCCAAACCGACCTGCGAAAGATATTCAACAGGGATCACCTCTGTGGCAGCTTGCGGTTTGCCTCTTTCCAGAGCCTCTTTCACAATCGGCAACTGGCCCCATTCCGCTTTTGAAATAAGAGGTAAAATGACCCCTTCCTGGTTGACAAGCCGGCCGACGACCAGGTCCCCTCGGGGATTCAGAATCGCGATTAAATGGGTTCCCCCTAATG
>DATIGG010000644.1:0-7559 GCA_035454825.1 Thermodesulfobacteriota bacterium
CATCTTCTCAACTTCACCAAACGGAAACATCGGGTTATTAATGAGGTCTCTTGATTTTCATGAAGGCCTCGATGCCAATAAAACCTCCCCTGAGAATAAGGGGGGATATGTTGAGATGGTGATCGGTTTTAATGGCGGCAGCAAGTTGGCTAACCCATCAGAGACCTCATCGGGGATACCGGGGGATGAGAGAGAAGAGGCTATTGAGCTGATACTAAAGTTGGTAAATGAAATTCTTCGGAAAAACCATGGCAGGATGATGGTGGAGACCAATGAGAAAAGGCCAAATACCCTTATTACCCTAAGATTTCCTGTAGAAAGAAGAAATGTAGTTTATTATGCTCCGATAAACCTCTAAAAGAGGCCAGATTGGGTCAAAGAGGATTGGAGATCAGGCGGGAGAAGAGTAAGCCATGGAGCCCTTAAAACAATTTATTGTAAAGCATTTTGAAAAGGTCCTGATTACCATTATCCTAATGGCTGCATTCATCGGAACAATCCTTATTGAAGAAAAATCGATCGTCCTTAACTTCTACTACCTCCCCGTGCTTTCAGCCGGCTACTTCCTGGGACGGAGAATGGGGGTTCTGACAGCGATCTTATCTATTCTGGTCGTGGTCGTCTCCACCCTGTTTTTTCCAACCCTCTTTTTTAAAGGAGAGGAGTTCTTTAACGTCCTTGCACAGTTTTTCTCCTGGGGTGGTTTTCTCATCCTGGCGAGCATTGCCGTGGGGACTCTTTATGAGCAAAATGAAAAACGTTTGCAGGACTTAAAAAACGCCTATATTGGCGTATTAGAAATTCTATCTAAGTATCTTGAGTCGACAGACCATTACACGAGGGGCCATTCGGTAAGGGTTTCGGAACTGGCGATGCAGATTGCCATTGCTATGGAATTACCCCGGGGCGAGGTTGAAAATATCCGTGTCGCAGGGTTGCTTCATGATATTGGGAAGATCGAAGTTAGCGGTGAAATTCTCCGCAAGGCTGCAGAGTTGAGTTCCGAAGAGCGGGAGCTGATTAATGAGCACACCGTTAAGGGGGCGTACCTGCTTTCTTCTGTGGGGTCTGTGCTCAAGGAGGTTGTTCCCATTGTGGTTTCCCACCATAAGTATTTCATGAGCGGGCTTGAGAATAAAGGGAATGGAGCGAACAACATACCCCTTGGTGCGCGTGTCATCGCCGTTGCGGATGCCTTCGATGCAATGACAACGGACCGCCCATACCGCAAAGGTATCCCTCCCTGGGAGGCACTGGAAGAGATCGTAAAAAAAGCAGGGCAGCAATTTGACCCTGAAGTGATCGAGCCTTTCAAACGAGTCCTCAGCGACAAAATGGAAAGGGTTTACTAAAATCCTGGGGATCCTATCGATTTTCGGCCTTCTAAGTAAGCTTTTTCAAAGATCTTCAGGCTTATTTCTAAGAACTTTGGAGAAGTTACCCGTTCGATGGCGGTTTTCAGTTTGTCATGGGAGAAGGGAAACCTCGGATGGGCCGTCGCAAAGCCGATCAGGGCGATATTGGCTGATTGGATCGATCCGGTTTCCCGGGCCAGGTGATCCGCACCAAATACATAAGTTTCGATTCCCCTTTCTTTCAGGTACGCCCGGATTTGCGGGTTCATATAGTTAGGATCCGGAGCGTTGATAAAACAGAGCCCGCCTTCCTGGCCAACATTAGAGGGTTTAAGATAGTGAAGCGTTTTATAGGCTTCGTTCTTTTCAAGGGATAAGAGGACATCCGCGCCTCCCTTCTTTACCAGGGGGCTATCGAAGTCTCCAATTTTCAGATGGGTCATCACCGACCCGCCCCGCTGACTCATTCCGTGATCTTCTGAACCGATCATGGGGAAGCCTTCTCTAAGGGCAAACTCCGAGAAGATCCGTGTAACCAGAAGAACTCCTTGACCTCCCACACCGGAAATAACGATCTGGACCTTCATCATAATTTCACCCAGGCCATGGGTCACTTCCAAAGAGGGATTAGCTGACCTGGAAAATTCCTTCCTGACAACAAACCTGCATGCAGAGTCCGCAGTCCACGCAGGTCAATCGGTCGATCTTCACGCGGCCGTCTTCTCCCCGAATCATGGAGGGACACTCGAACCGTTTGAGACAGAACCCACAGGCAATACAGGCGCCAACTGCCGGCATCTCTATCGCTGAGGTGGGACACTCCTGGACACAGACGCGACAACCCGTGCATTTCTCGTATTGAATGACATATCCAGCTTCCGTTTTGGAGATGGCTCCCTCAGGACACTGAATCATGCATGTGTCGCATTGATAACAGGCGCCGCAGTGAAGACATCTCCTGGCCTCTTCGAGGACCGCGTCTTCGGAGGGAAGCAGACTCACTTCTTTGAAATTGTGGCCGCGCTCCTCAAGGGACAGAACACGTTCTTTCACCCTCGGCTTGATTTCTACCTTATCGATAGAGACCGACACCAGTTCCGTGGAAACCCCTTCTTCCTCACGGTTAGTCCTCAAGTCCTCGCCCATCAAGTATCGATGGATCGAGAGGGCCGCTTTCCTCCCTGCTGCCAAACCTTCGATGAAATTTTTAGGACCCGTTACAGCATCTCCTGCGGCAAAGAGACCCTCGATCGGGGTTCCTAAAGTCAGGGGATCGACGTGAATGGTGCCCCAGGCTGTCTGGGGTACAGTCTTCCGGAAGGCAGATAGGTCTGGAAGGTAAGTCGGTGAGGTGATGATGAGATCAGCCTTCAACTTTTTCTCAGGACCTTGCGAAGATAATAGTCTCATTCTTCCAAGGCTTGTAGGTGGACTGAGAACTGCATCCCTGAAACAGACCCCGTTTGCTTTTCCATGGGACGCCGTAATTCTCGCCGGAACAGAAAGATACTGAAAGACTACCCCCTCCTTCTCTGCCTCTGAGATTTCTAATGGCCCGGCGGGCATCTCTTTCCGTGAACGGCTGAACAGTACCGTTACCTCTTTTGCTCCAAGCCTCAAGGCGGTTCGTGCAGCATCCACTGATCGATCGCTTCCTCCCACTACTACCACACTGGAAAGAGCGGGAATCTTCTGGTTCAGTGCAACCTTCTTCAAAAAGGTGAGGCTGTCCATCACTCCCTTTGCCTCGTGACCCGGGAGATCTATTTTCCCGGGCTTGTGAGCACCTGGAGCCAGGAGAACAGCCTTATAGCCCTGAGCCTTAAGATCATTCAGGGAATACTTATCGCTCACCCGCGTTTTCAGCCGGATCTCGGCCCCCAGTTTTCTGACGATATCGATCTCTCGATTTAAGACGTCCTCCGTCAATCGAAAGCGCCCTGTTCCCACAGCCATCGTGCCCCCAGGGATAGAAAGGGCTTCGAAGATGGTTACAGGATAACCATACCGTCTCAAATCGTAGGCTGCCATCAGACCCGTGGGACCTGATCCCACGATAGCAACCTTTGCTTCCTTCTCAGGGCCTGGCGTGAGAAAATCTCCCTCAGTCCTATCGGAGGATTCTTTATCTGCAAGAAAACGCTTCAGGAGATCGATCGCAATGGGCTGATCCACATCCCCTCTTCGGCAAATCTTTTCACATGGACGTGCGCATAGCCTGCCTGTAATGGCAGGAAATGGGTTCTTCTGACGAACCAGGGCCAGGGCTTCGTCAAACTTCCCTTTTGATATGAGATCAATATAGCCTCTGGCATCGACCTGGATGGGACAGGCCCCGGTGCAGGGAGCGATTTTGTCCCGGTAAACGGGCAGGTGGGATTGAGGCATGGCCCCGCTTTTCATCTGGGGAAGATCTCTTTCCAGGGGCGGTACGTGACGAATGTCGATCTTTGCGGGTTTGATCTTGAGCAGCTCTTTTTGATGGGTGATGCAGGGATAGCGGGCGATCAGGACAGCCATTCCACCCTCTGGCTGCTTCGTAAATTCGTAGGCTTTTCTTGCTTCCTGAATCATGCCCTTGATATCATAAGGGTTGACAACTCGAACGTATTTGACCCCACATCCTTTAACCAGTTCTTCAAGAGAGAGGGATTTGCCAGGGTGTCCGTCAGCCGTCATACCAGACTCCGGAGTGGGTTGCATGCCTGTCATGGCCGTAATGGAATTGTCAAGGATGACAAGAAGAAACCGAGCCCCATTATACACGGCATTCAGGAGACCTTGAGGTCCGGAGTGGTAGAAGGTTGAGTCTCCAATGGTAGAAATGATGGGGATCTCTTTCCCATCCTGGTGATAGGCCTGATAGAGGCCACTTGCAAAGGTGATGGCGGCTCCCATGTCGTGGCAGGTATCGACTGTATCCATGTTCATTCCAAGGGTATAGCAACCGATATCACTTGGAAAGATGCCCTTAGGGAAGGCCTGTTTCAGGGCGAAGAAGGAGGCCCGATGAGGACATCCGGAACAGAGGGAGGGCCGGCGGATGGGCAGCCCGAGACCGGCGACCATTTTTTCAAGCGGTTCCGTTGAAGGTTCTCCTTCTACAGGGATAGAGAACTCCCTGCAGAGGTCTGATAGAATGCGTGTGACGGTTTCAAGCAGCATCTCTCCTTCGTTGGGAAGGGTTCCGTCCAACCGTCCACGGACTTTTGACTTGTCACGAATCTGAAGCTCGATGACCGGCTCGGTTTCTTCAAGAATCAGAACATGAGTGCATTTTTGAATGAAGGCTTCGACACTCTCCGCGGGAAGAGGGAATGGGCTCCCGATCTTGAGAACCGGGATCTTCTCCTGAAGTCCCAGATCGAGAAGAGTATCCCGGGCCGTGGCATAGCCGATCCCGCTGGTGATAATTCCCAGAACCGCTCTGTCCCGGTCATGCTCTACAAAATTGAGAGACGTCATGGAATCGAACTCTTCGGCAATCTTCTGGAGTTTCAGGTTGAGTTGTTTATGAAGGGCAAATCGGAATCTTGGGGTTGCGCTCCATCGCTGGGGATTTCGCTCGAATTTGGCCTTCCTTTCGACCTTGGGAATGGGATTAAAGGTAATCGTCTGCTGGGAATGAGAGACCCTCATGACTGGCCGAAGAATGACAGGAATCTGGAATTTTTCAGAAAGTTCAAAGGCGATGGGCAACATCTGCTGGGCTTCTCTTGCGCTGGCTGGGTCGAAGACCGGGACCTTTGCAAACATGGCCATAAACCGGGTATCTTGTTCGGTCTGGGACGAATGGGGTCCGGGATCATCGCAACTGATGATCACAAACCCTCCCACTGTTCCAATATAGGCAGCACTCATCAGGGGGTCTGCGGCGACATTGAGCCCCACCTGTTTCATGGCAACGGCTGTCCGCTTTCCGGTATACGAGGCGACTAATGCGTTTTCGAAAGCCACTTTTTCGTTGGTCGACCACTCGACGTAGATGTCCAGATTATTCTCTTTCTTGAACCGGACCACTCCAGGAAGGATTTCTGAACTTGGGGTCCCGGGATAGGCTGCGATGAATTGACATCCACTCTCCACGAGTCCCCTGGCTATGGCTTCGTTTCCAAGAAGAACTCTCACTTCTCTGTCTGATGACATCAATAACCTCTGCAAATTTTATCCGGAAATATTTGAAATTTCCCCGATAACCTCCTCTCCCTTCGATGGGGGAGGATTGACCCTGCACCACGTGGGGTGCAGGACAAAGCCCTGAACCTAATATGGTTCAGGGGGTCAGGGGACATTTTGGTTTCCCCCTCACCCTTCCCCTCTCCCGCCAAGGGAGAGGGGTAATTTAAGGTTATTTTCTAAGCAAGCAGGATCTTTTTCAACTTTTCCCACCGGCCAGGGATAACTTTCCGCATTGATCGGTCTTTCTGGGGCCTATCCTTTTGTCTTGGATTTGGCGTTCGTTCTGTGAGCAGAGGGGATAGCTTCTTCGCCTCCTCTACAAACCATGTTTTTGCCGATTCACCTGAATGGAGCTGGGAAATCTCCTCTGGATGAACGGGTTCAATCATGAGGAGCCACCCCCGACGATAGGGATCCCTCCAGGCCAGGTTTGGAGATTCTTCCACGTCGCGGTTCACCGCTGAAACAGTCCCCGTAAGGGGAGAAAGGACCTTTGCCTTTTTCTTGTCGCCCATCACTTCTGCGAGCACCTGGTTCTTCTTCAGAGAGCTGCCTACAGGAGGAAGCTTAATCGAATCTGCCTCCATGGCAAGATTGGAAACCAGATCGTCGAAGCCTAACCTCATAGAGGAACCGATCGGTTTGGCCCAGACATGGCCTTTGCTGTAAAAGTATTCGGGATAATAAGTGAATCCATCCACCTCAAAGGGTTCCTTGCTCTTGGCAGGCTTGAGAGCAAGCGCAGGGTGCCTTCCAAACCGGTCTTCCACCGTCTGGTCGACCTCACATCGCCAACATTCGAAGCCGTTTGAACAAACCATAAAATCCACCAGCCCAAGGCGCATGTACCGGCAATAACGCCGGGTCCCTGTGTCGGACCGTTTGATCTTTCTGATTCGATCCATCTCCATCCGAACAGCCCCTGTGGGGCAAATAGACTCGCAGGCCCCGCAGGCCACGCAGCTGTCGGAATCGATGTCAAAAGGTGTACCCATCTTCTTTCGGGTTCCCCTCCTGGAGAAACCAATCGCCCTGGCCCCTACAATTTCATTGCAGGTACGAATACAGAGGCCACAAAGGATGCAGTTGTTCTTAGGGTTTTCCGTCTTGAACGGGCTTTTTTCAACACCCAGTTCCCGGGCCAATTCCTGAATGAATGGAGCCTGGGGGCATCGGGCCAGAAGCAGTCCAGCCAGAATTCGACGGGACTGCAGGACTTTCTCCGAATGAGTTTCCACCTGGATTCCTTCCCGAGCAGGATAGTTACAGGCTGTAACCATCCGGGTCTTTCCGTTTTCCGAGACCTCCACCGTGCAAATCCTGCAGGAGCCGTGGGGTGTCAAATCAGGATGATAGCAAAGGGTCGGGATAGAGATGGACATCTTCCGGCAAATCTCTAAGAGGGTCGTATCTTCCTTGGCCTTCACCCTTTTACCGTTGATCGTCAGGTTGATCATGAGAGTTTCCCAAATCCCCCACCCCCCTTTGCTAAAGGGGGATTTATTGTATTAATACGGCCTCAAACTTGCAGGCCTCATAGCAAGCCCTGCACTTCGTGCATTTATCCTCATCGAGTTGATGGGGCTTTTTCTTCTCCCCGACAATTGCATCAACCGGACAGACCCTGAGGCAGGCTCCGCAGCCCGTACACTTTTCAGGATCGATCGAAAGGAAGATGAGCTCTTTGCAGGATTTGGCTGGACACTTTTTATCTTTAATGTGGGCTTCATACTCGTCTCTGAAGTATCGAAGAGTGGATAAGACAGGATTGGGCGCTGTTAATCCGAGGCCGCAAAGAGAGGTGTCGATCATCACCTGAGAAAGACCTTCCAAGAGTTCAATATCTCCATCCGTGCCGTTCCCTTCACAGATTCGGTTAAGAATCTCGCCCATCTGTTGAAGTCCCTCTCGGCAGGGCGTGCACTTCCCACAGGATTCCTCTTGAAGAAATTGAACAAAATAGCGGGCCATGTCGACCATGCAGTTATCCTCGTCCATGACGATCATGCCCCCTGAACCCATCAT
>DATIGG010000645.1:0-2059 GCA_035454825.1 Thermodesulfobacteriota bacterium
AGGCCTTTGAGACCGGTGTGTTTGCTGAATTGGTAAAGAAATACGGCAGAGAAAATGTCTTCTATTGGCGAACAAAAGACAAGAAGGAAATCGATTTTATACTGAAAATCAAAGACGATCTCATCCCCATCGAGGTGAAGATTAATTACGAGCAGTTCAGACCAACGGCCATCAAATACTTCAATGAACACTACGGTATCGATAATTACAGGGTAGTGGGCCTGAATGGGAGGTTGAAGGACCACCGTTGTGTCTATCCGTGGGATGCATAACCCCTAAATAGCCTGCCTCAACCCATTCATCGAGGATTTCACCCGGTCGCTGTCTGGAGAATAAGAGCCAGAACAAGTTATTCTGGAATTCGACGATCATTCAAAGACTGGTGTCCTCGGAATTTCTTATCCCTATATCTTCCCATCCAAGGGATATCAGGGTCCACATCAACCAAAAGTGTCATCGGATTTTACCGACTTCTTTACCTCATGAATAGGTAGTCTCTACGGCGGCTATGAACTCAATGCTTCAATTTTGTTCATTGAGATATTTGGCCAATGTTGGTAAGGCATATACGAAACCCTAAGAAGGTGAGCCCGAAGATAAAGGAAGTTATGAGAAAGGAGATTAAGTCGCATCAACTTAAGGAATTCTTCCTGCCTTGCGCAAAATAGGAATTGACAGAGGAAAGAAAAAGGTTTAGTGCAATTTTAGTATTGGGGATTAGGAATTTAAACGCTCATTTCTTTTTCCTCTTCAGTGATACATTCTTCTAAGGTCCGGATGGCTTGGTCGATCTCCTCTTTCTGAATGATGAGGGGTGGGGCAAACTCGAGGGCATGCCCCATCGTCTTGATTATCAGTCCCTTGTTTTTTGCGCGATCGATGATACGGTTCATTCGGTTTGCAGGAAAGAGGGCCCTCGTTTTTTTGTCCGAAGTGAGATCAACGGCTGTCCACAACCCGGTTCCCCTGACTTCCCCGACGATGGGGTGACGTTCGAGAGTCTTAAGCCTCTCCAAAAAGTAGATGCCCATCTGACGCGAGTTTTCAATCAGTCTTTCGTCCTTCAGAATTTCAATGTTTTTCAAAGCCGCAGCACAGGCGACAGGATGGTTTCCATAAGTATGCAGATGCTGGAAGACTTCAATTGGCTCCCACACCCGATCCGTGCATCCCATGGCCCCAAGGGGTACATAACCGGATGAAATCCCTTTTGCCATGGTCAGGATATCCGGCTCAATATCGAAATGTTCGATCCCGAACCATTTCCCAGTCCTTCCAAAGCCACAGATGACCTCGTCAATGATCAGGAGAATCCCAAACTTATCACAAATATTCCGGACAATCTTCCAATACTCCTTCGGAGGGGCATAGGCTCCAAATCCCTGTTGAATGGGTTCTCCAATGAAGGCAGAGACCTGTTCAGGGTCTTCAAATTCGATGGCCTTCTCGATATCCTGTGCGCATGCGATGGCACAACCGGGATAGGTTAAATGGATGGGACATCGGTAACAGTAAGGGGAATCGACAAAGACTGCTCCGGGCGCCAGGGGCTCCATGATCTGCCTCATGGGCAACACCGTGCCCAGGGCCCTTAGGGCTCCGGCTGTCACGCCGTGATAAGCGCCTCTTCGGGAGATGATTTTAAAGCGCTTCTTATCTCCCCGGAAATGATGGTAGTGTTTGGCCAGTTTCATCGCAGCCTCCACCGCCTCCGACCCATCACAGAAGAAGGAGAACTGGTTGATCCTTCCGGGAGCGATCCCGGCCAAGACCTCAGCCAGCCTGATGGCAGGGACATTTGCGAATTGCATGGGAGTAAAATATGAGAGTTCACAGAGTTGATCATACACCGCCTGAGCGATCTCTTTCCGTCCGTACCCGACATGGACAGGTCGGGTGACACCTGCAACCAGATCAAGGTAACGCTTCCCCTCTTGGTCGTAAACCCAGACCCCTTTTCCGCGGGCGATGACGGTGATCCCTTTTTCGACCTGCTCCTTGGAGGTCCTCTGTAAAATGAGATGGGAATTGCCGTCCATTCTTACCTTTTCGTCCATTT
>DATIGG010000646.1:0-9193 GCA_035454825.1 Thermodesulfobacteriota bacterium
CATGGCCGTTGCTCTTATTTCGGCATTAACAGGCATCCCTGTGAGAAGGGATGTGGCCATGACCGGCGAGATCACGCTGAGGGGCAGGGTTCTTCCGATCGGGGGCCTGAAGGAGAAGGCCCTTGCTGCCCTTCGAAACCATATCAGAGATATCATCATCCCGTATCAGAATAAGAAAGACCTTAGCGATCTTCCTGTTTATCTTCGAAAAAAGGTGTATTTCCACATCGTCAAGCATATGGACGATGTCTTAAGGGTCGCCCTCACCCCCAAAGGCGCAAAGCGCAGAGCACCCAGCGCATAGCATAAAAGAGCTTTCGATAGCCGCTATGCGCTTTGCGAGCCTAGATCTAAAGGGATTCAGTGATGGACCTCCAGAAGATCGGTGAATTTGGGCTCCTTCGCCGGGTCCGAAAATGGATGAAGGCCTCTGATTCCTCTCTCATTCAAGGAATTGGGGATGATGTGGCTGTCTTTGAGACAGGGAGGAAAGTCTTTCTGGCCACCACGGATATTCTCATTGAGGATATCCATTTTGAAAGAACCCGGATTGCTCCTTATCATTTAGGCAAAAAGGCACTGGCTGTCAACCTCAGTGACATTGCAGCCATGGGTGGGAAACCTAAATATTTTCTTCTCTCCCTCGGTCTTCGGAAGAGTCTCTCCTTATCCTTTGTCTCCCTTCTTTACCGGGGGTTAAGAGAGATGGCGAAACAGTTTCAGGTGGATCTGATCGGGGGAGATACTTCTCTTTCTCAGAATCTGATCATCAATATCTGCCTTCTGGGAGAAGGCGAGAAGAGAAACCTTCTTTACAGGAATGGGGCAAAGGTCGGGGATGATCTCTTTGTGACCGGAACGCTTGGGGATTCTGCCTTGGGACTAAAGATTCTCCAAAGGAAGGGTCTTAAGGGAAGACCAGAAGGTTTGATTAAAAGGCACCTCTCTCCTTATCCAAGAATCGGTCTCGGTCAAGCCATTGGCAGAGGTCGGTTGGCCAATGCCATGATCGATGTGAGCGATGGGCTCCTGATTGACACAACCCATCTCCTGGAGGAGAGTCGAAGAGGGGTCCGAATCCGGGAAGATCAGATTCCGCTCTCGAGGCTTTATCGAAAACATATCCCGTCCTATTCGAAAGATTATTATCAGATGGCTCTCTCCGGCGGTGAAGATTATGAGCTCCTCTTCACAGCGCCCCAAGAGATGAGAAGTAGAATATCCTCTCTGGCCCTCATTCACAAAATTCCAATCACCCGCATTGGAGAGATTCTTCCCCAAAAAGAAGGATTCCGAATCGTCCGGGGGGATGGAACCGAATACTCTCCATCCCACCTGGGGTTTGACCATTTTAAGTGACGGAGAACCGAAGTGTCAGTGAAGGGGGAGCCGATGAAGGCCTTTATCAGTGAAATCAAAGAGAATGAAAATGTTGATTCTCTCTTTTTGGTCAAAGAAAAGTCTTCCGGACTTACGAAATCCGGGAATATCTACTTAAGATTAAAACTGGGTGACCGCACTGGGGAGATCGAAGGCCGAATTTGGACATCTGTGGAAAACCTCGCCCACGCTTTTGAAAAAGACGACTTTGTTCACGTGAAAGGGAAGGCCGTCTCTTTTCAGGAGCATCTTCAAGTCAATATTCACCAGATTGAGGAGATTAAAGAAGAAGAGATTGAGCTCTCCGATTTTTTCCCTAAAACGGAGAAAAATATTGATGAGATGTTCAAAGCTCTCCTGGAGATCGGTCAGCAGATGATGAACCCGCACCTTGATCGACTTCTTCACCTTTTCTGGGAAGACAGTGATTTCGTTGAGCGGTTCAAAATAGCGCCGGCCTCAAAATGGATCCATCACAATTATTTGGGTGGGCTCCTGGAACACACCCTTTCTTTGGCACAGCTTGTACTTAAGAATGCCTGTCATTACAAGGGATTGAATATAGACCTCCTGTTGGCAGGGTCCATCCTTCATGATCTGGGAAAGATCGATGAACTCTCCTACCGTCGTTCTCTCGACTATTCGGATGAGGGAAGACTCCTTGGCCACATTATCCTCGGAATCGAGAAAATAGAAGAGAAAATTCGCCAACTGGATGATTTTCCAAGGGATCTCTCTACGCTCGTCAAACATCTCATCCTCAGCCATCACGGCCAGGATATATGGGGTTCCCCAAAGAAGCCGATGACCCTTGAAGCCGTCATGCTCCACTATCTCGACGATATGGATGCAAAGATCAACGGAATTCAGCAGTTCTTAAAGGTTCAACTTCCTGAGGGGGCGAAATGGAGTGCCTACCACCGGATGTTTGATCAATCGTTTTACGTTCCCGCTTCATGGGAACACCTTGAACCCGTTCATAATATTGATAAAGACAAACCTGGAGAAACCGGATAACATCCTTCATTCTATTGGCCCATCCAATCATTCACGCCGGAGGTGGAAAGGTTGACAAACTACGCCTCCATTATTATCTTAACGGTAATAATGTTCTACGGTAGTATTTGACTGATTAATTCACTAAAAGGCTTTCGGTTACGAATGGTTACATATTTTTCAGAGCGAATGAGAAGAGTGTTGGGTGCTGTGGTTGAGGGGTATATTCACACGGCTGAACCCGTGGGCTCAAAAGTGATTGCAAGAAATCCTGATTTCAATCTCAGCCCGGCAACTATCCGTAGTATTATGTCTGATTTGGAGGAGATGGGGCTTCTCTATCAACCTCATACCTCAGCAGGCAGGGTTCCGACAGAGAGGGGGTTTCGATTCTATGTTGATTACCTTCTCAATGTCCATGAACTGGGAGAAGACGAGAGGCAGGAGATTCGGTCAAAATATTTGGGTTACCGGACGGAAGCAGAGGATCTTTTCCGAGGGGCTTCTCGAATTCTTTCATCCTCTTCCCATTATTTGGGCGTGGTATGGGCGCCCAAAATGAGTCTGGCAATTCTCCAGCATATCGAATTTGTAAGATTGAAAAAACACCTTGTGATGGCCATTTTGGTCAGTCCTACAGGCATTGTTTATCACCGGGTCGTTGAGGTGGAAGAGGATTTTTCTCAGTCCGATTTGGATCATCTGTCGGATTACATGAATAGCTCTTTGACCGGACTGACGCTTCAACAAGCAAGCGAGAGGCTTATCGATCAAATGAGGGTTGAGAAAAGCATCTATGACCGCCTTTTTGATCAAGCCCTCCGTCTCGCCCAAGAAGCTCTTTCTCCAAGCGTAGAGACCGATGTCTTTATTGAGGGGAGAACCAATATTATTCATGAGCCTGAGTTTGGGAAAATATCGATCATGACAGATCTCTTCCGGGCTTTTGAAGAAAAGGCACTTCTCGTAAGACTCTTGGAGAAATGCATGGACCCGAATGGAGTTCATATTGCGATCGGCTCTGAAAGCGAAGTCCAGGAGATGCAGACCTGCAGCCTGGTGACTTCCACTTACAGTTACAAAGGAGAGGTCCTGGGTGCTTTGGGGGTCATCGGTCCCCGTCGGATGAACTATTCGAAGGTCATCCCCTTGGTCGACTATACAGCAAAGCTTCTAACAGAGATCCTGGACGCCTCCTAAAGGTTTTCCACCTGGCAAGAGCCGTAGCCATTTCATTGGTTATTTGAGATGAGGCAGGAGCAAAAGCATGAAAGATCGGAAGAAGAGAGAGGATAGAGAACGGATCGTTCCTGAACAGGGAAATGAATGCATCCCGGAATCCGCGATGGAATCCTCCCCGCTCAAGGAAGAAAGGGGAGAAAGCGAAAATAAGGAGATCGAGGAACTGAAGAAAAAACTGGAGGAGAAGGAAAAAGAGGCGAAAGATAATTTTGACCGTTTTCTAAGGATGGCAGCCGACCTTGAAAATTATAAAAAGAGGGCTGCGAAAGAAAAGGAAGAGTATGTCAAATTTGGAAATGAAGATCTGGTCAAGGCCATCCTTCCTTTTATCGATAACTTGGAAAGGGCAGTCAATCATGCCGAAAAGGTCGAGGATACGGGCGTCATGATCGAGGGAGTTCGGCTGACGATCCAGCAAATCCTTCAGGCCCTGAACAAATTTGGCCTCTCTCCCTTTGAATCGGTTGGAAAACCTTTTGACCCGTCGATGCATGAGGCCATGCTGGTCATTGAAACCGATCAGCATGAACCCAATCAGGTCTTAGAAGAATATCAGAAGGGATATCTACTGAATAATCGCCTCTTAAGGCCGGCAACGGTTTCTGTTTCGAAACTTCCAGAAAAAGAGGCTCAGGCATCATAAAGATACAGATCATAAAAACTCTAAAAAGGGGGAATACCAATGGCTAAAACAATCGGAATAGATTTAGGAACAACCAACTCAGTCGTCGCAATTATGGAGGGAGGAGATCCCATCGTCATTGCTAACCCTGAGGGTGGCCGGACGACCCCTTCCGTCGTTGCCTTTACGGATAAGGGTGAGAGAGTGGTTGGGCAGATTGCCAAGCGTCAGGCGATTACCAACTCAGAAAATACGATTTTCTCCATTAAACGGTTGATGGGTCGAAAATTCACCGACGCTGAAGTTCAGAGAGATGTTAAGATTCTACCCTATAAAATTGTCCAGGCCAAGAACGGAGATGCATGGGTCAGAATCAGGGACAAGGAGTATAGTCCTCCTGAAATCTCTGCTTTCATCCTTCAAAAGATGAAGGAGACGGCCGAGGCCTATCTTGGAGAGAAGGTGACCGATGCGGTGATCACTGTTCCCGCCTATTTTAATGATAGCCAGCGCCAGGCGACCAAAGATGCCGGAAAGATCGCAGGCCTGAATGTGGTTCGAATCATCAATGAGCCGACTGCAGCCTCTCTCGCTTACGGTCTGGACAAGAAAAAAGACGAGAAGGTCGCGGTCTTCGACCTGGGCGGAGGAACCTTCGACGTCTCCATCTTGGAACTGGGGGAGGGTGTATTTGAGGTCAAATCGACTAATGGAAATACTCACCTGGGGGGAGACGACTTCGATCAGCGGGTGATCGATTATCTGGCCGACGAGTTCAGGAAGGATCAAGGGATTGATCTGAGAAAAGATCGGATGGCTCTTCAGCGCTTGAAGGAAGCGGCAGAAAAGGCCAAAATCGAACTATCCAATATGATGGAGACCGATATCAACCTGCCTTTCATCACGGCCGATGCCTCCGGGCCCAAACACCTCAATGTGAAGTTAACCCGGGCAAAACTGGAGAAGCTCACCGAAGATCTCATTGAAATGGTCGAAGGTCCCTGCCGCCAGGCCCTTTCTGACGCCGGGCTTTCGACAAGGGATATCGATGAAGTTATCCTGGTGGGTGGGATGACCCGGATGCCCAAGGTCCAGGATAAGGTGAGGCAGATCTTTGGAAAGGAACCCAACAAGAGTGTCAACCCAGACGAGGCGGTGGGGATTGGTGCTGCGATCCAGGCAGGGGTTTTGAAGGGCGAAGTGAAGGATGTGCTTCTGCTCGACGTGACCCCCCTTTCCCTTGGGATTGAGACGCTCGGGGGGGTCTTTACCAAACTGATTGAAAGGAACACCACGATTCCTACAAAAAAGAGCCAAATCTTTTCCACCGCATCCGATAATCAGCCTGCGGTGACGATCCATGTGCTCCAAGGTGAAAGGGAGATGGCTGCGGGTAACAAGACCCTCGGCCAGTTTGAATTGATGGGTATTCCCCCTGCTCCCAGGGGCATTCCTCAGATCGAAGTTACCTTTGACATCGATGCCAATGGGATTGTCCATGTCTCGGCAAAAGACCTTGGCACTGGAAAAGAGCAGTCGATCAAGATTACGGCCTCGAGCGGTCTTAACGAGGATGAGATCAAGAAGATGGTGAGGGATGCAGAGGCTCATTCCGCGGAAGATAAGAAGAGGCGCGAACTGGTTGAGGCGAGAAATCAGCTCGATAGCCTCATCTACACCACTGAGAAATCCTTGAAGGAATTTGGGGAGAAGATCGATTCCGGAGAAAAGCAGAACATCGAGGATGCGATTGCAAAGGCGAAAAAGGCAATGGAGGCGGATGACCTGAGCGCGATCAAATCTGCACAGGAGGAATTAACTCGTTCTTCTCATAAACTGGCGGAAGCGATGTATGCCAAGGCCGCTCAGAGTGGCCAAGCGCAAGGGGCGGGGCCCGAACCGGGGGCCCAGGAAGGTCCTCGACCAAGGGCCCAGGAGGACGTGGTCGATGCTGATTTTGAAGATGTGAAGAAAAAGTAACCTGTCTTAGGGATTGCTGAAAAGGCGAGGAGCTTGCCCTCGCCTTTTTTGTTATGGGTGCGTCTTCAGTCAGGAGAGGCCAGACCGCCAAGCGTAAGTTTCTCCTTGATTGTTGAGGGAAGGAGGGGAAGATGTTAGGATTCCGTTGGTTTGAGCAGGGGAGGGAGATATTATGGCGTGGGGCTTTTTTGACAAACTAAAGAAGGGTCTCTCCAAGACCCACCAGGGTTTTGTCGAAAAAATCGATCAACTTTTTCTGGGGAGAAAGACGATTGACCAGGACCTTCTTGGTGAACTGGAGGTCCTTTTGTTCGAGGCAGATTTGGGTGTCAGGACCACCAACCGATTGATTGATGGTGTCCGCCAGGGGCTGAAAAGAGGAGATCTCAAAGAACCTGAAAAGGTGAAGGGATTTATCAGGCAGGAGATCTCCCGGATTCTCGAGGCAGGTGAAAAGCCCCTTTCGATCGATTTCTCCAAGACGAAGCCCTTTGTCTTTATGGTGGTGGGAGTCAATGGAGTGGGGAAGACAACGACCATCGGAAAGATTGCTCATCAATACGCTTCTGACAAGAGAAAGATTCTGATCGGGGCTGCTGACACCTTCCGGGCTGCTGCGGTTGAGCAGCTCGAGATCTGGGCCCATCGGGTAGGGGCTGACTTTATCAAACAGTCGGAAGGATCGGATCCTTCTGCCGTGGCCTTTGATTCCATCAAGGCGGCCTTTGCGAGAGACATCGATATCGTCTTCATCGATACGGCTGGAAGGCTCCATACAAAGGTCAACCTGATGGAGGAGATGAAGAAACTGAAGCGCATTACCGGAAGAGAATGTCCGGGGGCTCCCCACGAAATCCTGCTCGTTCTGGATGCCACCACGGGTCAAAATGCCATCTCCCAGGCCAAACTCTTTAACGAGGCCATTGGCATCACAGGAATTGCCCTCACGAAATTAGACGGAACAGCAAAAGGAGGGATTATTGTAGGGATCACGGAAGAGTTAAAAATCCCGATCCGCTACATCGGCGTAGGAGAAGGGATTGACGATCTGAAAGAATTCAACGCTGATGAATTTGTCCAGGCCCTGTTTTAGAAAGAATCGCCTACATGGATTTTGACATCATAAGGAGCAGGACGGCCTTCGGCCCGCTCCAACCATCCTCCTCACCAAAGCATCCTCCAGTGGATGTATCGTTCGCTCAGAATATGGTGCGAAAAATGACAAGGAACGTCGATTTTGGAACAAAAAGTTTCACTTTGCATCAGGCCATGGAAATGGATTAAAGACAGCATAATTTAAAATAGCTCCATTTGCTACCTGGTACCCGCCGATGCAGGCAATGGAAAACTCGCCAGTCCCTACCGAAGTGACCTCACATCCCGTGTAGGGTTGAGGATTAAGCAGATTGATTGTAATAACAGAGCTATCATTAACGGCTGTGTCCCGTATTCGAAAGGACGATCCATAATAAGAAAAAGGATTCGGACATAACCCGTACCCATCGCTGCACGGGCCTGTCCCTATTGTTCTGAAGATGATTGTGCCACCTTCTGTTCCCTCACCATTACAGGCGTAGGTGACTCCACTTGCCGACGTAAACTGACTTCCACCGTTAGGGCAGTGCAGGTCATTCTCCGGGAGGGAGGCGCTTTCAACTGAAATGCCATCAAGACCTCTTGTCCCTGGAGGTCCTGGTGGGCCAGGAAGACCAGCCGATCCTGGTGCCCCTGGAGGCCCTGATGCTCCTTCTTTGTTCCAGGAAATTGGAGCTTCTGAAGGCAGACAGTGGCTTCCCTGCTTCACGATTCTCAGTTGGCCGTCATTCTTCTTGTAACATCCGTAGATCGTATTGTCATCAGCATAGGCTAAAGAACAGACCATAAGAGCGCCCAATGAAAGAACTATTGAGAAAACACCCAGACGTTTCATAGTTTACTCCTCCTTTCTTGATTAAAAGATGCAATTCTGATACCATGTCTCGTCATCTCTTTTTGGCATCTGACTTCTCGCAGAACTATCAAGAACAACTTAATTTTCTCTACACGACTCTATACCGAGGAGAGAATAAGTCTCTTCGAAGAAATGCCGTTTATTGTGACCTTTGTGACAGAAAGTCAATTTCGTGAGCGGTGAAGATTTTACATTGGACAAGAATGACCCCCATATAAATTTTTCTTGCGACCAGTCGTTTTTCATTACAACACTGGTAGGACTCCTTCCTGAAAGCAGAAATTGACAGCCCGTATCAAAAAGGGTAGATTTCATTTCATCATCCCAAAGAAGCTGTGCAAATCCCATGAGAATAGGAGAAACTCTTGGAACTGGATTGTGGCCAATGTAAGGTGAGGTCTTGGCAGTCTACTGATGTTGAATCCCTTGTCCGACACGCAAACAATAGAAGAATATGGCTTAACCTGAGGGACCAGTTTCCCCACCCTTATACAGAAACCGATGGCCACCGCTGGATTGAAACTAATCTCTCAGCAAAACCTGAAACCCATTTTGCCATCGACGTATTCGGGGAAGCAGTGGGAGGAATTGGCTTTGAACTCAAAACAGACGTGGAACGCCACTCTGCGGAGGTAGGTTATTGGCTTGGGGAAGAATTCTGGAGCCGAGGGATTTGCACTGCTGCTTTGAAGAGGGCGACGCCATACGCTATTGAGGCTTATCATCTGAACCGCATTTTCGCACTTCCTTATAGTGAGAATTTGGCCTCGATACGAGTCTTAGAAAAAGCGGATTATAGGAAAGAATGTCTCATGCGACAGAGTGCGTTCAAGAACGGGCGCTTCCTCGATCAGTTACTCCATGCGTTTGTTGTTGAGAGGTAGCCTCAATATATCAACAGATGACGCTTATTCAGCAAGGGCAATCGTGTCCTCATTGATGGCCCTCAGACTTCCTTTAGGCACGGTATTGATTTCTAAAGCAGTCGTCTTATGTCTCCTTGTCTCTAAATCGTTAAAGAG
>DATIGG010000647.1:0-4515 GCA_035454825.1 Thermodesulfobacteriota bacterium
TTGTGGTGGGTGGCGGGCATGCGGGCATTGAAGCCTCTCTGGTTTCGGCCCGGATGGGTCACCCAACCCTTCTCATCACCCAAAATGTCGATCAAATTGGCTACATGTCCTGCAACCCTGCAATCGGCGGGTTAGCCAAAGGTCACCTCGTCAAGGAGATCGATGCCCTGGGTGGAGAGATGGCGAAGGCGACGGACGAGACAGGCATCCAGTTCAGACAACTCAATACTGGAAAAGGCCCTGCTGTCCGTTCTTCGAGGGCTCAGGTCGACCGGCAACAGTATCGTCTCAGAATGAAAAAAGCGATTGAGGACCAGGAAAATCTCTTCATGAAGCAAGCAACCGTTGAAGAGATTCTGATCGACGACAAACGAATGGTTGGAATAAGAACCCATCTGGGTGAAGAGATTCTGACCCAAGCCCTGATTCTTGCTCCAGGGACCTTTCTCAATGGACTCGTCCATATAGGGCTTACCCATTTCCCTTCTGGCAGGATGGGAGATCCATCCTCTGTTGGTTTATCCGAATCACTCAAGAGGCTCGGGTTCCGGGTGGGGAGACTAAAGACCGGGACAACGCCAAGGCTCGACGGCCATACCATCAATTTCGACAAGCTTACAGCCCAATATGGAGACGAGCACCCCATTCCCTTCTCTTTTACGACCACAAAAATCGAGATGGACCAGGTCCCTTGCTATCTCACGTACACGAATGAAATGACCCACGAGATCATTAAGAGCGGCCTCGATCGCTCCCCTCTCTACTGTGGAATCATAAAGGGAATAGGCCCGAGATATTGCCCTTCCATAGAGGATAAAGTCGTTCGATTTGCGGACAAGAAGAGACACCAGGTCTTTCTTGAACCCGATGGGCGAATGACCGCAGAGATCTACCCCAACGGGATCTCAACGAGCCTTCCTCTGGATATCCAGATTCGCATGCTGAGATCGATTGAGGGGCTCGAGGAGGTGGAGATTATTCGCCCGGGCTATGCCATCGAATATGACTTTGTGGATCCCATGGAAATCAAACCTTCTCTCGAGACAAAGAAGATCCAGGGCCTTTTCCATGCCGGGCAGATCAATGGGACCTCGGGCTATGAAGAAGCGGCAGCCCAGGGCCTGATGGCGGGAATCAATGCGTGTCTCTCTATCCGAGGCGAAGAACCTCTCCTTTTGAAACGCTCGGAGGCCTATATTGGAGTCTTAATCGACGATCTGGTTACCAAAGGAACAAATGAACCCTATCGCATGTTTACCTCCCGTGCAGAATACCGGCTCCACCTCAGAGAGGATAATGCGGATCTCCGGTTGCGGGAGAAAGGGTATCAGGTTGGGCTGGTAAAGGAAACGGACTATCAACCCTTCAAAGAGAAAAGGCTGTCCATCCAAAAGATCCTCTCGAAACTGTTGCAGATCAGGATCAATCCTACAATGGAGAAAAATGAGACTCTGCAGCATTTAGGAAGCGGCGCCCTGAAGAAGGATATCTCGCTTCAGGAGCTTCTTAGAAGACCGGAAATCCGCTTTGAACACCTGTCTGTCTTCGATCAAGATCTGAGATCTGTTCCCAAAGAAGTCCGGGAGCAGGTCGAGATTCAGGTAAAATATGAGGGTTACATCAAAAGACAGATGGAACAGATCGAACGGTTTCAAAAATTGGAGGAAGTCAATTTTCCTTCGGATTTTGATTTTGGCTCAGTGATCGGACTCTCCACAGAGGTCATGGAAAAACTGAAGAAGATCAGGCCTTATTCCCTTGGACAGGCCTCAAGGATTTCAGGCATTACTCCTGCCGCCATCTCCATCCTTATGGTCAACCTGAAGAAACAAGGATACCTGTAGAACGGAGGCACCCCGGGTCAGGCCCGTGGCTTTTCACCGGACCAGAAGCAGTCCGTTGTCATTCTTAATTCCGAGTCCATGTTTTACCGCGGTCTTGATTTGAGGCAGCTCCCAGGCATTGCTGACCAGATGGTTTACAGCAGCGTAGTTCTGAAGAAGCCGAATACCCTGTATGTCAAGGGCCACCTGATCTCCGGAAGCCAGAACGACTCCAGGATGAACCGCCAATCCGATAGCGGGTCCCCCACTGATGAAGGAGACCCGGCCATCCATGATAATCAAATCGGGCTTTAACGGGATGTTCATCTCCGTAGCGCGCTGGGAAACGAATAGGTTGTTGTCTGAATGGAGGATCGCCCGGTCTGCAAGGTGAACGAACCCTACGGTCAGCTTCAGGCTCATGGAAAACCCGGCCAAATAATGGGTCTTCATCGTAGGCAGGTAGATGATCTTATCAATCTTTTCCAGATCCTTTGGGTAGGCGATCACATCAAGGAATTCTCCGCCAATCGGTACATCAAGATATTTTGATTGCTCAAAATCCAGGAGAGGAACTCCTATCTTAGCCATCTGGGAAACGAGGCCCAGATTTCGAAAGACGTTCCCTGTCGGGACCCAGGCCCGACCTGAGCCGTCACCCACGTATATCCGGGTGCAGCCATGCTCCCGAAGAAGGTCGATCACAGCGGTCAGAAAATCAACGGAGGTTGAACCCGGAGGTGGATCATCGCTGTTAAAATTCGGCTTTAGCAGAATACGGTCTTGGGATTTCAAGGATTTTCCAAAACCGCCGATCAAGTCAACAGCGTTTTGGATGTCTTTTTTGATGTCCTTACTCGCAAGCGTAAAAGAAACCAGGGCTTTTCCGTTCCGCTTATAAGGGTTTGGCCGCCGATGCCGAAGTTCTATCCTCCCTTGAACTTCTTTTTTAAATAGGAGAGGGTAATCTTTGGGCCGCATCCTGGCAAGAACAGCCTGGTATTGTTCGCGGTGAAAATTCACCTCCTCAGGCTTGAACCTCATTTGATCCCCCCCTTAGCGGCAAAAAATTCGTGCGATGGCTTCGACCCCTCGCCTCATGCCTCCCAAGACTGCAGCCAGTTCAAGAATCGGTTGTTCAATCCTTCGCTGAACCTCGGTTTCAAACCCTTTGACTCGGAGAGCCATATCATGCACAGTTTCGATTCCATCCTCGACCCGGTCGATCTGCCGATGGACGGATTGCACGATGCTCTTGGCATCCCGGGAAATCATGCCGATGTCGCGACTGATGGGAGCCACCTGGACGCGGACAGAATCGATCAGTTTCTCTGCCTCGTGGGCAGTCCGGCGAACCTGAAGAAGGACAGGGATGAGGAAAATGAGGGCCAAAACCATAATCGCTGCAATAACGGTAAAGCTGATCGCCATCAATGTTTCCATGGTCATCTCCTTTTCCTTTAGACTTCCCTGCCTCCCGTTACATCTTTCGCTAATTCGCTGGTGTCTGCCTCCTTCTTGTCGCCTCGAGCCAAAATCTCTTTTGCCTTTTGGCGAGCTTCGGAAAGATGACGGTCAGCCTCTTTCTTTAGCTCCTCTGCCCGGTGTTTTGCTTCATCGATAATCGCCTTTGCTTTCTTACTGGCATCATCATAAATTTCATGAGCGTCCTTTAAAACCTCACTTCCTTTCTCCCTGATTTCCGACCGTAACTCTTTCCCGGATTTTGGAGCAAACAAAACACCTACCACTGCACCCAACAAACTGCCTATCATGAACCCTTTTAAAAAATTACCCCAATCCCTTTCATTCTCATCCATGGTAAAGTCCTCCTTTCGTATAAGTATAAGATAGATCCATACAATTTTAGTTTACATCAAAAGGTCTCTCAGATCAACGAATCTTTTCAGGATAGATGTCTTTGTATTGATTCAACCCTTCTGGATTATCCTTTTCACAGTAAATGAGGTTACCCCGAGAATGAGATAAACTCACCTGGCCAGTCGATTGCTCCTGTTTATAATAGTGTTTATAAACTCCCTCAGCCGTCATACCGGACCTGATCCTGCATCCAGACGTCGTCCCGACGAAAGTCGAGAACCATCTCAAAGACTGGGTCCCGGTTTTTACCGGGAACCCTGTATTTCGGCTGGAGTTTATCCCGTACTTGAGACGGGGCCGCAATGACGCCTCTAATTGGGGATAGACCCTATTTAAGCCTCGCCCCTTGTTTCTCCCGCATAGTCTCCGGGGTGCAATGGGGCTCTTTCTCCGCTCGCACAGTTAAAGACCTTGCACGCCCTCAGGCGCGCTTCTGAAAGGCGATGTTCAGCTTCTTTCTTAAACTCATCCACTCTGTGCATGGCATCATCGATAACGGACTTGGTTTTCATCTGCGCCTCGGAGATTGCTTGTTTTGTATCTCCATAGATTTGACAACCCTTCTCTCTTAATTCAGACCTTAATTCCTTCCCGGTCTTTGGCGCAAACATGAGTCCAGCCAGAAACCCTATTGCGCCTCCGACAAAAAGCCCTAAGCCTATATTAAACCCTTTAAAATAATTGATATTTTTCTCCATGGTTTTCCCTCCTTTCGACGACTTTAGCAACCACCGCCTTCAAATTTAAGATAGTAATCCATCCTTCTATTTGTCAAGAAAGTAAACGGGTTACGAGATGACGGAATGATTTG
>DATIGG010000648.1:0-2263 GCA_035454825.1 Thermodesulfobacteriota bacterium
AGAAGTTTAAGTAACCCTAAATGACAAATGGCAAATTTCGCACGAAGTGATGAACCGAAGGTGAATAAAGGTCAAATCAAATCTAAACTTCAAAGGAGATGCCGAAATGAATTCGGCATGACAAGAATGTCATTCTGAACCTTGCCTGAAACAAGTTCAGGGTCTTCGATTTCAGAATCCCATTTGGATTTTAACATTTGAAATTTCTTTGTAACCCATGACCCTCTCATTCCTCAATCCTTTATTCCTGATTGGCTTGGCTGCCGTCGCCATTCCCGTTTTGATACACCGCCTGACAAAGAGGAAAGCCCTGAGTCAAAAATTCTCCGCTGTTCGTCTTCTCCTCCAATCCCAGCGAATCATGACCAGGCCCCAGAGGCTCAAGCATTTATTCCTCCTCGCTCTCAGAATCGTGGCCATGATAAGCCTGGTCCTCCTCATGGCAAGACCTGTGCTCACGGAGCCTGGTATTCTGGTGCAAAAGGAGAAGGCGATGGCGATCATTCTCGATAACTCTCTCAGCATGGGGTACCGGGAAGACGGAGGAGAACGATACGACCTTGCCAAGAAGGCGGTGAAAGAAGTGATGGAGAGCTCTAACGGACAAGTCGCCATCCTTCCTACCGCGTCCTTCCATACGAGTCGCTTCCGACAGGAGAGTCAGATCCGCTGGATGACGCGCGAAGAGGCTCTGAAGGAGTTATCCTCCATCCCCCTCTCTTATGGAAGAGGTGACCTCAACGCTTGCCTTCATCTTGCCTATCAGAAACTGAAAGAACTCAAGATAGGCAAGGAGGTCTTCATCGTCAGCGACCTGGCCAGGGGAGATTGGGAAGGCCTCGCCTTAAATAAACTGGATGTTGTTCCCGCAGACGTGGGAATGACGCTCTTAAGGATCGGAGGTTCAGGAAGAGACCCTAATCTCACGGTGAAAGAAGCAAGATGGGTTGAAGGAGAGGCTGTCGTGGCTGTCCCGTCCCACCTGGAGGTGACGGTATCGAACCTATCCGATCGTTCTGGAAAGGCACTTGTTCAACTCTTTCTTTCAGGGATCAAAGTGGATCAAAAATTGATCGACCTCAGCGCCATGGGTGAGGGAAAAGTCTATTTTGAGCTTTCTCTCCATAAGCAAGGTTGGGTCAATGGAGAGGTGAGGTTATCATCCAGAGACAGGTTATCTCTAGATGATAGTTTCTACTTTCCGCTGAAGGTTAGAGATAAGATAAAAGTTCTTATCATCGACGGAGCCCCAAAGGCTTCGCTCAAAGAAAGCGAGAGCTACTATCTTCTCCATGCTCTTCGTCCGGACGATTCAGAAGAGTCGCCTTTTATCCCCCGGGTCATCTCAGAGGGAGAAGTTGCCAAGACGGACACGAATCCCTATGGGGTGATCGTATGGATGAACGCGGCAAGGCTCCAGGGATCCCAGTTGGCTTCGCTCTTAGGATCGGGAAAGCCCATCCTCCTCTTTCTGGGGGATCAGGTCGTCCCTGATGAATATAACCGGATCCCGCTCTTTCCCTGGAGGATTAGAGAGATGGATGTGGCACGGGCCGGGAAACCGGAGCAGATTGCTCAAGTCGATGACCGCCTTGACTTTTTGAAACCCTTTTCCGGCCCGGGGGGGGAAAGCCTCAGAGCTGCTTCCTTTCACCGCTATTTTAAAGTAGAAGGAAGCATGAAAAGTCTTCTGATCTTTGGGAATCAAGATCCCCTTCTTGTCGAGTCGGAGATCGGAAAGAGTAAGATTCTTTTGTTCACCTCGAGTGGTGATCTGGACTGGAATGATCTCCCTTTGAAGGCCGCCTACCTTCCTTTAATTCAGGGGATGATGAGGGAAGCCATCGGTACTTTTAGAGATTCGATCCCATCCGCGATTCGATTCGGTGAGCCCTTTGGAGAGAAAACACCGGCTACCCAGATTGTCGGACCTGAAGGAGGGCCTGGGATCTATCAATTCTTTCCCTCTCCCGGAGAGGTGAGACAGGGAGTCAACACCCCTTTTGAAGAATCGGATTTAGGGAAACTGACGGAGGAAGAGGTCAGAAAGAAGTTTGGGAGAAAGGACATCAACATTGTGGAATATAAGGAGGGGGGGGCCGGCAATCTTCAAACAAACCGGAAAGAGATTTGGCCCTTTCTCCTTGTTTTTCTATTAATGGTCCTGGGGGTTGAGATGGTGGTGGCCAATGGAGTTCCCAAATCCTCCCCTAGGGCCCTTTTCTAATGGGGAGAGGAAAAATTTCTTAGAGGATCCTGTGGG
>DATIGG010000649.1:0-3625 GCA_035454825.1 Thermodesulfobacteriota bacterium
CAGGTAAAAAAACCGGATGTCGTGATGAAAGAGGCATTAAGAGTGGGGAAGGAAGTGATCATCGGCATTCCAAATTTTGCCCATTATAGTGCACGATTCCAGATATTTTTTAGAGGGAGAACACCGGTTACTCCGTCCTTACCTTATGAATGGCACGATACGCCTAATCTCCATTTTTTGAGTATTTTGGACTTTATCGCATACTGCCGGAAGCGAGAGATTGAAATAAGAAGGTCCTTTTTTTCAGGAAGAAATGGAGCGGTCAGAAGGTTTCCAAACCTGTTTGCACTGACAGGAATATTCCTTATTGTCCGGAGAGGGGTCGAAGAGACCTCTTGACTCCGCCCGATACTATTTTAGAAGCATCGGAAATAGTTTATACTTCAAGAGTGCCATCAGGCACTGAAGATCATTGCTTTCGATGCGATGGAAATTCCCTGCTTCACGATGCCCTCCGTTTAAGAGGGATCCGATAGAATTGTCGGTTCATAGATCCGATGAAAGAATCCTTTTACATACAATGGCATATCACCAATTTTTGCAACCTCCGTTGCAGGCACTGCTACCAGGATGATTTTTCGCGGAAGAGTGATCTGGATTGGGTAGGACTTAAAGACGTTTCGGATAATATTCTTGACGCCCTAAAGGCATGGAATAAAACTGCAACTATTCATCTGACAGGGGGAGAGCCTTTATTAAAGCCGGAGATCTTTTTACTTCTCGATTATCTGGACCAGAAATCCGCCATTGGGGAATTAGGGATCATCACCAATGGTCTTCCCATCACCCCGGGGATGATCGAACGACTCTCGTCCTTCGCCAAATTAAAGAAGATAAAGATTTCTTTGGATGGCGGGGATGCCCATGTTCATGAATCGATTCGTCCCAATGGGACGTTTGAGAAGGTGTTACGAAATCTCTCTCTCATCCAAAAAGGCGGAAGATTTGAGACCCTCTTCATGTTTACGGTGATGAAGAGAAACTGTGAAAGCCTGCCTTTCCTGTTAAACCTCTGTCAGAAACTTGGAGTGGCCGGATTGATCGTTGAACGTTTCATTCCCTGGGGAAAAGGAAAGGAGATCCAGGAAGAGGTCCTGAACAAGGAAGAGTGGAAGATCGTCACCAGGACCCTGCTCAATTTTTTTTCAGGAGAGGCAGGAGAAGACCCTTTCTTACCCTACCAGGCTTTTCAGGTTAAATTCGATAAAGAAAACCCGGAACTGCTGGGTGCTCCTTGTGTCGTTGGTGTCGATGGCCTTTGCATCATGCCTGAAGGTGATGTTTTCCCATGTCGAAGACTTCCTCTTTCTATCGGAAACCTCTTAGTTCAACCCCTAAGGGAATTATGGGAAAAATCGGAAATCCTGAGAAAGTTGAGAAGAAAAGAGAATTTAAAAGGAAAATGCGGGAGCTGTGAGATTGAAGGTTGCCGAGGATGCAGAAGCTTAGCCCTCTCTCTCACTGGCGACTATCTCGCAGAGGATTCCCACTGTGGATACCTTCAAGGTTAACTCGCTTTTATCTATCCCTTTAGCGTTCCATTAAGATCAGTATTACTTACCCTCAGATCTAATTCGCCACTTACCCTTCCCTTCTCCCCTTAGAGGTTGTGTTGCAACCCCTCACATCATGGTTGTCGATTCAGACTCACGGCCAAGGCATCAGAATGACATTGGGACACAGCCTCTTCGGGAAGAGGGCGGGGAAACAGGAGAAATTTTCATTTGACAGGCAAGAACAAAACGCAATATACTTCTGCATAGAAGAGGAATAGGGTTTAGCACCCAAACGTCACTATGAGAAAAACTATGGGGACATGAAAGAGCCATTCTTCTTGAAAGGCCAAAAACATTGTTGCATCAATGGATTTATGTTATGATGGCAAGTCAATTTGAGAAGACATTTTGAAGACAAATAACCGGGCGATGAAGGTTGAGAAACTATGGGGAGGCCGATTTGAAGAGATGCCTTCCCAGGAGATCGTGGATTTTCTTTCCGGAAGAGATGTGAAGGGAAATCCTCCGATTGATGAGCGCTTGATCTCCTATGATCTCTGGGGAAACCGGGCCCACGTCCTGATGCTTTGTCGGCAGGGCATCCTTTCTAAGCAGGATGGAAGAAAGATTCTTAAAGGTTTAAAAGCGATAGAGGCGCTGCATCGAAAAGGAACCTTTCATTTGGATCCTTCCAAAGAGGATGTTCATACGAACATTGAAAGTTACCTGATTCAAAAAGCAGGCATCGAATCCGGAGGAAAAGTCCATACCGGAAGAAGTCGAAACGATCAGATTGCCTTGGATACGCGTCTCTATCTTCGAGATCAGGTATTAGCTTTTATCGAAGGATTAATGGCTCTGATCGACGTGCTTCTCAAGCGGGCGGATGAACACCGGTTGACCCTCATGCCTGGTTATACTCACTATCAACGGGCAATGGCGACGACGTTTGGTCATCTCCTTCTCTCCTTTGCGGAAGCGTTCGAGCGAGACATTCAGAGATTCATCCACTGGTTTCACCTCTTCAATCAAAATCCTCTCGGAGCTGCCGCAGGCTATGGGACTTCCTTTAACCTGGATCGGGAGCTGACATCCAGGCTCCTTGCGTTTGATGGCCCGACTGAAAATGTGACGGATCCCATCACTCAGCGCTGGGAGCCGGAAGCAGAGGTGGCTTATACGGTAGCCGTCATGATGAACCATCTCTCGACCATGGCCCAGACCCTGATCCTTTTATCGACCGGTGAATTCAACATGATTCGACTCCATGACCGTCACTGCAGCGGGAGCTCGATCATGCCACAGAAAAGAAACCCTGATTCCCTGGAAGTGATCAAGGCCAAGACTTCCTTTGCCCATGGGATGGTAACGAGTTTCCTCTCCGTCGGGAAGGCCCTCTTCATGGGATATAACCGAGAGACGCAGTGGACGAAATACTGGATTATGGACTTGGTGGAAGAAACCCAACCCGCTCTTTCCGTCATGGCGGACATCATCGAGCTCCTTCAGGTCAACAAAGAACAGATGGCCCTTCAGGCTCAGAGTGAATTCGTCGGTGCCACTTCCTTGATGGAATGGATGGTCCGTTTCCATGGGGTTCCTTTGCGAAAGGCAAAGATTGTGACAGAAAAGGCAGTGAAGTATTCTGAAGGGGAAGGGGCCAAGGAGGTCTCTTTCAGGAGTTTGAAGAAGGCCCTTCAGGAAATGAGGATCCCGATTCCCATTACCCAACAATCCGTGGAAGAGATCCAGCAACCCCACAGGATATTGGTTCAGGCCCAATCGATTGGGACGCCTTCGGAAAAGAGGATGAAAGAACATCTTGCCTCCCTTCGAGGCCGGATCAGCGAGAATAGGGATTGGAGTACTCATCAGAGAGAAGAGATCAAAAAGGCAAAGAGTCTGATTTCGAAGATGGAGAGAGCTTTAACAGGTGGCTGAAAAGGTGATTTTTTTCAGGCTGCTCAAAAATGCCCAGATGCAAGGCTCCCGAAATTCTGAGGAGCGAGGCGTACTTAGACGTACGCCGCAACGACGAAGGATAAGGGAAACGCAGCAGATGGACTTTTTTCAGCAGCCTGTTAGGAGTTTGAGGATGGTTTGAGCTGCAACAGGTGGGTTAAGGTTAC
>DATIGG010000650.1:0-5864 GCA_035454825.1 Thermodesulfobacteriota bacterium
GATGTTCCTCGAGGGGAAAGACAAAGACCTGGTTGAGCGGCTCAGGGAGAAGATGGAAGGGGAATCCGGTCAACTCCATTTTGAAGCGGCTGCCAAGATTCGAGATCAGATCAGACATATTGAGCATGTGATCGAAAAACAGAAAATTGTATCGAGTGATTTTGTCGATCAGGATGTGATCGGGTTTCATCGTCAAGATCATACTCTCATCATCCATCCTCTTTTTGTCAGGGCAGGAAAACTTCTGGGTGGAAAAGGTTTTACTTTTCCCTCCACTGGCCTTCCTGAAAAAGAAATTCTTTCTTCTTTCCTCCATCAGTATTACCGTCAAGGAAGGTTCATACCCAAAAAAATCCTTATCCCCATTGCGATTCCTGACCGATCCCTGATCGAGCAATGGCTGACGGAACTGAAGGGCGAGAGGGTCCAGATCCTTGTCCCTGAGAGAGGGGACAAGAAACATCTCCTAAAGATGGCCTCTGAAAATGCAGAAAAGTTCCTCTTGACAGAGGGTGAAATCGAAAGGGATCAGGAGAAGCTCCTTGAGGCCCTGAAAGAAAACCTTCACCTTAGAAAGATCCCTCGGAGAATTGAGGCCTTCGATATCTCGAACATCCAGGGAAGAAATGCTGTTGGATCCATGGTGGTCTTTGAAAACGGAAAAGCTGCCAGGGCGCAATACCGCCATTTCAAGATCAAAACGATCGAGGGAGCGGATGACTATGGCATGATGTACGAAGTGCTCCTTCGTCGTTATAAAAAGGCTCTTGAAGACAGAGATCTTCCTGATTTGGTCCTATTGGATGGTGGAAAAGGCCAATTGAATGTAGCCCAGGAAGTATTCAAGGAGCTTGAGGTTAAGGAAATCGACCTGATCAGTCTTGCCAAGGAGAAGACGATCGGAGACATTCAATCTTCAAGCTTCCGGAAGACCGGCGAAAAGATCTTTCATCCCCAATTCAAGGAACCTTTGGGTTTGGAAAGACACTCGTCCCTTCTTCACTTTCTGGACCACATTCGTGATGAAGCCCACCGTTTTGCCATCACCTATCACAAGAAATTAAGGGGGAGAGAGACGGTTAAATCAGAATTGGGAGAAATCCCGGGTATCGGAAAGACACGGGAGAGGGAATTGCTGAAATTCTTCGGCAGTGTTGAAAAGATTAAAGAGGCTACGATTGAAGAGTTAACGAAGGTCCCGAAGATGAACTCAAAGTCCGCCCAGGGGGTCTATGATTTTTTCCACCTGAAAGCTTTGCCTTAAACCGTTGGTAGCACTGCCTCAACTTCCTCTTCTACCTAACGAGATTGTGTCGCGATGGGTAGGGTCTCCCGCCTTAAAAAGGAATTTTGTTATCCCGTCAGAAGAATGATTAGGCTACCGATTGCCCAGCAATAATAGGCGAATGCTGATATTTTGCCGCCTTTAATGATTTTCATCAAAATTCCCAATGAAAAAAGACCAACGAAGAAAGCAACGACCATTCCTAATAGGCTCAATCCAATTTCTCCTTGAGATCCCATTTTTCTAAACTCGAGAACCGTCGCAGCGAGAATGGCAGGGATGGAAAGAAGAAATGAAAACTTTCCCGAGAGTTCTCTGTTCAGACCGCGAAAGAGGCCCGCGGAAATCGTTATGCCAGAGCGGGAAATTCCTGGGATGATCGCAATCCCTTGAGCGATTCCAATCAGAAGAGAATCGACCCAGGTCATCTGCTCAATCGCCCTCCCTTCCTTCTTTATCAGACGGGTTAACCAGAGAAATGAACCCGTGATGAGGAGCATTACTCCCACAGTTTTAGGCTCTCCAAAAAGGGATTCGAACCAATCCTTCAGGAGAACTCCCATAAGGCCGGTCGGAAGGGTCGCAAGGAGGATCCATAAAAAGAGCCTGGCTGAGGGATGGACCTCTTTTTCTTTCAGGGACCTTCCAATCCCTTGTATGATTTCCCAGATATCCTCGCGGAAAAAGACGACCACGGCCATAAGGGTCCCTAAGTGGAGTAAGATGTCAAAAAAAAGCTGTGGCTCCTTTAACCCGAAAAGGGATTGAAAAAAGACGAGGTGTCCTGAACTGCTGATAGGAATGAATTCCGTCAACCCCTGAACAATCCCAAGAAAAATAGCCTGCTGGATAGTAATAGTAATGCCTCCTCATTCCTGCGCTTCGCAGGAGTGCCTAACATTTAAATTCTCCCCGTTAAGCTAAAAACCGCTGATCTAACCTTATCTTCAACCAACCCTTTAATCTCCTCAAGACTCTTCTGATTTGAGGCTTCAAATCTTAGGACTAGCACTGGTTGGGTATTTGATGCCCTTACCAATCCCCATCCATCTTCAAAAATTACCCTTACTCCATCCACATCGATGATGGGATAATCTCTACTTAGTTCACCCTTCACTTTTTCGACCACATTAAATTTGATCTCATCCGGGCACTCGACCCGGATCTCAGGAGTAATCACCGTTTTGGGCAGATCCAGAAGCAGTTGAGATAATTTCCTTTCCGTTTTGGACAGGATTTCCAATAGGCGGCATGAGGCGTAGATCGCATCGTCATAACCAAAGTATCGGTCCGCAAAGAAGATGTGGCCGCTCATCTCTCCCCCGAGAACAGCCTTTTCTCCTTTCATCTTTTCTTTGATGAGGGAATGGCCTGTCTTCCACATGATGGCTTTTCCCCCGTCTTTTTCGATCTCCTGATATAGATTTTGAGAACATTTTACCTCAGCCACAAAGGTGGCTCCTTTTCTCTCTTTTAAAATCTCCCGGGCAAAAAGAATCATCAATTGGTCTCCCCAAAGGATATTGCCCTTGTCATCGACCACACCGATGCGGTCTCCATCTCCATCATAACCAATCCCCACATCAGCCTGGGTTGCCTTTACTCGATCGATGAGATCCTTTAAATACTCAGGAATGGTTGGGTCAGGGAAATGATTCGGAAAACGACCATCGACCTCACAATAAAGTTCCTCTACTACACATCCTAAATCCCGTAGAAGGGGCCCTGCTACAATACCAGCCGATCCATTTCCGGCATCGATCACTACCTTCAACTTTTTTCCTAAATCGATATTTTTCTTGATGTACTCCTGATAAGGTTGGATGCTCTCTTGTTTCGAAACAGACCCTCTCCCGGTGACGAATTCGCCTTTCTCAATGAATTCCCTCAGCTTCTGTATCCCTTCCCCGAAGATAGTGCTCTTTCCCATGGATACCTTAAATCCGTTGAATTCAGGGGGATTATGGCTCCCTGTCACCATCACCCCCCCGTCCTTGTCCAAATGGAAAAGGGAAAAATAATAGACCGGGGTTGGACAAAGGTCAATATCAACGATATGACATCCTGTAGAAACCAGTCCATTGATCAAGGCTTCTGCAAAGGCCTTTGAGCTCAATCGTCCATCCCTGCCAACCACTAATCCCTTCCGATTCAGATGGACCATATGGGTTCCAAACCCCTGGCCCAATCTTCGAACAATATCAGGAGTCAAATCCTTATCGACCAGACCCCGGATATCGTATTCGCGAAAGATGAGCGGATTGATCTTCATAGGCTCCTTCTCAATGGTAATAGCAATTGCCACAGATTATCTTAAAATCCTTCAATAATCAACCCGTTGATGCCCTATCCCCCTCCTGACCTCCCCCTTGAAGGGGGAGGAATCACCCGAAGCCTGTGACGATTTCCCTTCCCTTCAGGGGGAGGGTCAGGGTGGGGGTGGGTTTTAATGTTTCGAAGGAGAGAAATACCCCGATCCAGTCGCACACGAGACTTAGAGGTTTTTTGACTTTTCAAACCGGATAGGATAAATTTTGTAGTCGGCATTTATTGCCGACACATTTGTTACTGCCTCCGATAAATGGAGCGCTATAGCCTTGAATAGATGAGGAATAATGGTATGGAAATCAAAGCAATTCGTGGTTTTAATGATGTCCTTCCCGAGGAAATCGGCAAATGGCAGTTCGTCGAGAGGACGGCCCGGGAGGTATTCGAAGGATTCGGATTTTCGGAGATTCGTATTCCAACTCTTGAACGGACCGAACTTTTCACCCGGGGCATCGGTGAAGCAACCGATATCGTTGAAAAAGAGATGTATACGTTTACGGATCGGAGCGGAAACTCCCTCACTCTTCGCCCTGAAGCCACGGCTTCCATGGCCAGGGCCTACTTAGAGCATCAAATGTATACGTTTGATCCAGTAGCGAAGCTCTACTGCATGGGGCCGATGTTTCGATACGAAAGGCCTCAGAAAGGTCGCTATCGGCAGTTCTATCAGATCGACGCAGAGGTTTTTGGCGTTGGAAATTCCATGGTGGATGCGGAAGTGATCATCATGCTCATTCATTTCCTAAAAAAGGTTGGGCTTGAAAACCTTGAGCTCCAGATCAATTCTCTGGGATGCCGGGAATGCCGGCCCCGATACCGGGAAGAACTCAAGAAGTTTTTCATGGGGAAATCATTCCAGTTGTGTGAAGATTGCCAGAGGAGACTACAGACCAATCCTCTACGGATCTTTGACTGCAAAGTGGAATCCTGCAAAGAGGCCATTGCCAATGCCCCTCAGGTGACCGATTTCATCTGCCCGGAGTGCCAGATACATTTTGATCAGGTGAAAGAATATCTTGGAATGGCAGGGCTCACTTATATCCTGAATCCCAGGATGGTGAGGGGGTTGGATTACTACACAAGGACAGCCTTTGAAGTGGTTTCCTACGGGTTGGGGGCTCAGAATGCAGTGACAGGGGGAGGCCGATATGACAATCTCTTCCAGGAGATCGGAGGGCTCGATATTCCAGGCATTGGATTTGCTATCGGGGTGGAAAGGCTGATATCCCTATTACCCAAAGATAAGGAATTCATGCAATATCCTCATCTCTTCATCGCTGCCTTGGGGAAAGAAGGTCAGAACGCAGCTTACAAACTGGTCAACCGGCTCCATCTCGAAGGAATCCGGGCTGAACTGGACTACGAAGGAAGAAGTCTGAAGAGCCAGATGCGGAGGGCCGACAAATTGAAGGCCCGATATACGCTCATTCTCGGAGAAGAAGAATTGAAGAAGGGTAAAGCGGTTCTCAGGAACATGGAAAACAAATTCCAGGAAGAAGTTCTGATCAGCGATCTGTTCGCGGCGCTAAAACTAAAGATCTCTCGTCATTGATAATTCTGGCGGATCATGCTATCGCTGTTATCGTTTTTTTCGGACCACTAACGACTTACCACTTACGCCTTGCGAGTTTTTCTGGGGGATCGTCTAGCGGCAGGACTATGGACTCTGACTCCATCAACCGAGGTTCGAATCCTCGTCCCCCAGCCAATGAAATCAATAAGTTAGGTCTTTCACTATCGGGCTTGGTCAACAATTTGGTCAACATTTGATTTTTCACTCTGTAAAAACTCTCAAATTTGTTGATTGCCTGTTTCGCCTCATCCATATCGACCGTATTGTAGAATCTTCCTCCTTCTTACGGATTTTGTTTATTTCTCTCATCTTCTTTGCTGAAGACCTTCAGCAGATACCCTTTTCAAGGTCAGTATCCAAATAGGGCAGTGACGATAAATATGACACCGATCAATCCGACTACCCAACCCAAAATCCCTTCTATGGAAAAAGCGAAAATGATCAAAATGGCTCCTATGATAGAGCGCAAAATTGCCTCTATTCTTCCAACATTCTTTGTCTTGACCATGGATTCCATATTCCTTTCCTCCTGGATCACCTGGAACGGAAACTAAAAGAACACCTCGAACGGTTATCTAAATCCGTTCCGTTTATTTTTGGAGATCCCATCATTACCATTAGCAAAACGATAACTACAGCTATTTGAACAATCCGCCGGTAGATCGGAAGAGCGTCGTG
>DATIGG010000651.1:0-11140 GCA_035454825.1 Thermodesulfobacteriota bacterium
GTATCCCCACCATTATGGCGGCAGCAGCCGGAGATTACGTCGGATCAAAACTGGCCCCTGCAGGACTCGGTTTCATCACTCTCTTTTTTGGGATTGGGCAAGCCCTTGGACCTGCCCTGGGAGGTTACTTAGCAGATGTGACCCACTCCTTCCTGGTTCCCTTCCTTCTGGCGAGCGGCGTTTCTGTGGCGGGGATGGTTTCCTCTCTCTACCTCAAAAAACCATCAATGAAAAATTAGAACGAATGACAAATATTCCAATGGCGTTGACTATAAAGTGGGTGCTTCTCTGGATCTCCTTCAGCGAGGCATAATTGAAGGTAGAGATAAACGCCCCTGGCCCGACTCGAACGGGCGACCTGCGGATTAGGAATCCGTTGCTCTATCCACCTGAGCTACAGGGGCATCGGTTGTAACTATACAATCTCCTTGGGTTTTCGTCAATGAGAAATTTCTCCATTCTTCAGTTTGCCCCGTCTAATTGACAATTTCAACTGAAGTTTGCACTACATTAGACTTCAGCGTCCTTCCATCTTTAATAGACTGAACATAACTCTTCAATACATAGCGACCAGGAGCGGGAACTTGCACCCCTACCCTAATGGTCTTCGTTCCATGGCTCATATCCATTATATTGTAGCAGGAAGGGCCATGGTCATCCCAATAGAGGCAAGCTCTCGTAACGTCAACCTGCCCATCTGATTCAAACTTAATCTCAACCACATACTGTAACCCTTGCCTGATGGCCCCAAATTCGGCAAATTTTACTCCCAACAATCTCACCTCACCTGGGGCAGGAGGTTCTGTCGGCACCGTGGCACAGGAAGAAACCATTAACAACATGACTGCACCACTAAGAACACCTATCAACATAGACTTCATAATTTAGATACCTCCTATGATGTTTATTTCTTTCTCTTCTGCTCTACTGTCTTCACCAACTCAAAAGGCTCCGCCTTGGTGGATATTCTTTTCAACCAACTTTATCCTGCTCCTCCTATCATTGGGATGTCAGAAGAAACCAGTCCATCAAGCCATATCACCTCCGAGTTTCAACCCCATTTAATGCACTGGCTTCATGGGGATCAGTTAAAGCCCTCCTCTAACTGATCCCTTTTTTATGTCAATGATGGTCATTTATGCTCAAGGCTGCCTCATTTTTTGCCCTTTGCTGTAATCGAACCTCCCGCTTCAATGGAACTGAGACCTTTCTGAGACCTATTTGGTGAGTTTGGCTTTATTCATCTGATCCTCCCTGACTGGGTTACGGGTAAAGGGACTACTGATAATAGTCTTTGTTTGAAAGGAGCCTAGCAATTTGAGACTGGAAAGTCAAGGAGAATTAAAGGGGTCGAAGGTTGAAGATTTAAATCTTTCCATGCTTCTTCCATTGATATATTTCTATTCCATGATTATCTTAACACTGGAGTGGTCCAGGAGGGATAAAGTCATGGCCCGGAGGAGAGCAGAGAAACCGAAGAAAATGAAGATTAGCCCAAAACAACAGGAATTTTATAGCAGGCTCGGATTGTTGAGAACATAAGGGTTTAAGGAGGATACCATGAAATGCGACAGATGCGGGGGGCTTATGTTTTACGAAAGGTTCCCCAGCCAGGAGATTGAGGATTTTTCTGGATGGAGATGCATTTCCTGCGGGGAGATCGTCGATGAAGTGATCTTAAACAATCGGACAAAGAGGTAATTTCGGGGAGGTCTCTATGAAAGAGAGAACTTTGACAATACCTGAGATAATGTTGATAGCGGGAACTCGCATAGCTCTTGGGGCGGGGATTGGGTTGTTGCTTGCCGACAAGCTGAACAAGGACAATCGAAAGGGAGCTGGATGGGCGCTCCTGACGGTCGGAGTATTGACTACAATTCCGTTGGTAATGAACGTGCTCGGTAAAAGCCCAAACCCTTAGAAATCAAGCAGAAAACCGTCTTAATAGGTAACTCCTATCTCTCCTAATCGCTTTTCCTGGATAGTCTTGTCCACCTCTTTAGACTTTCCTTCCAATCTAGCTATGTAACTTGAGAGATTCGATTCATTGACGTAAGTCAAAATGACTGTATCGTCGATTACTGTGTAATAAAGGGTTTGGTCATTTCTAGACCATACTTTAGACCATTGAACCGTTTTTGTTGGTTCCCCATATTTCTTTATCAGATCCTGATAAAACCCTCCCTCCCCCATAGTAATTTTCACAATTGAGGTGTTTAAGAATATAGCGTATGCCAAAAGTAGATCCCTGTCGTAAGCAAAAAAGAAACTTGCACTCTTTACTATGGAATCTTTCTTTCCACGGAACTCAATATATTTGAGCTGATGTTCAATCCGAAGATCCTTTTTGAATTTTTCGGCTATGTGTGTCAGTTCTCTATTCTTTTCTTCATCAACCCTTGAGTTTTTGAATATAGAGTTTAATGGTGTAGATAATCTTTCTAAAACCATCCACCGGGTATCACTGGAAAGCCCACTTTGGCTTATCTTTTCTCTGACTGTATTGAGATTATCATTCCAGTTAATCCCGATGAAGCTAAAGTCTTCAGCAAGAAGAGATGAAAAGGATAGACCAATCACCAGAATACAAATAACCAGGATTAGAGCAGTGTACATCTTCTTCATATTTTACCCCTTTATTAATGAGTCCATAATTGAAAAGACACATTGTTCTGAAAATCTCCCCTCACCCCTCTTTGCCAAAGAGGGGTAATTCCTCCCTTTGTAAAGGGAGGCAGGAGGGATTTGGTCTTCAATGTCCATACAATAATGGACTGATCAGTAAATAAGAAGAAAAGGAGAGACATTTCTCAATTCAGAATCCTTTTTCCTTTAAACCTCTTTCTTGTTCTCATTTCTCAATCTCTTTGGCGAGCTTCTTCCCATATTCCAGGCATCTCTTCTCGACTTCCTGATCACTTTCACCATCCACCCGCAGGATACCTTCAACCACCTTCATCCCGTGGTGAAATCCCAAAGCGACCTCAAGCATCTTAAGACAATCTTTACCATCTCTACCCGTTCCAGCAGACGTGAAAATACCCGCTATTTTCCCCTTCAATTTTTCACCCCCATAATGAACGATGGATTCATCAATCATCTTTTTCACTTGCCATGTCATGTTAGAAAAATAGGTGGGCGAACCGACAACGATGCCGTCATAATTTGGAAGAAGAGAAATGTCAAATTTCTCAACACCCTCTACCGTAACATTCGTGGAGCTTGACCTTATAGCTTCAGCAATCGTTTTTGCCATCTTCTGGGTGTTCCCACTCCCACTATAATAAAGGATCAACACTTTCTTTGAAGCCATCTTTCACCTCCGAAATTAATATTCTTGCTCTTGTCATTCTCTACTCTTTTGAGCAGTCTGCCAGCTTAGGGGAAAAAATCAACAAAATTGTAGAAGAGGTGATGAATGATGCGTCGTCTGAATCAGGTGAAATTAAGAAACCTTAACCTATTTCTAATATTATTTTAATGTTTTCATGGTACAGTTATAGAAAAATGCCAGCACGTCAAACGAAACCGCATTCTATGGGTTTCACCCCCATTTGATGTGCTGGCTTCTTGGGGGGATCAGTTAAAACCCTCCTCTAACTGATCCCCCTTCTGTTTTCCTTGTCGAGCGTGGAGATCAGGATACTCTATGGAGTTCAGCATTGTCAAGGATTCTTTTTTGCCATTCAAATGGCTTTCTTACAGGAGGCTTCACGGTTCAATAGGCAAAGTGATCAAGAAGAGATGAGGCGTGAAGCAGAGAAGGGCAGAGAAACCAAAGAAAGTGAAGGTTCAGTTTTTCAGCAAGAATTTTACAGCATGTTGAGATCGTTCAAGCGATAAGGACTTACGGAGGACACTATGAAATGCAGTCGATGCGGTAGCGTTATGATTTATGAGAGATTTGTCAGTGAGGAGGCCGATGAATTCTCAGGTTGGAGATGCATTTCCTGCGGGGAGATCGTCGATGAGGTGATCTTAAGAAATCGAGCAAAGGGTTGATGGAAAAGAAATAGGTCTGGAATTTGAGAATTGTCACGTGTTCCCTATGGCTTACTCTAACGTAGTGAATCTCAGCAATAAGGTTCCCTTGGATGAAGTTTCAAAGCATTAGAGAATCAATAGGAATCTTTCCTCTCAATGCAATGCTTGAGAGAAGTGCCCGGATCTATGGGTCCAACATGGCCCTGAGAAAACGAACATCTCACGGCTGGCGCCAATATACTTACTCCGAGTTACTTTCTTCCGTAAAGCGGGTAGCCAATTACTTGAGAAAGAACGGCTATCGCAAAGGCGATTTTATTGGGATCATCGGAGAAAACAGCCCGGAATGGGTCATTTCCTTTATGGCGATCCAATGGATCGGAGGAATTGCCATACCCCTTGACCCAAGAGCCAGGGAGATGGAACTCCGACACATCTTTGACCATTCAGAGGTAAGGGCCGTTTTTTCCTCAGTAAGAAATCTTGCGCAGCTCAATAGGATGAAAGAGAGCGGTGATTTGAAAAGGGATACTTTAATCATATCGATGGAAGAAACCGAAAATGATAATTGTCTTCCCCGAATCTTAAGCGACTTCAAAGACGATGCAGAAAGAGAAAAGGTTGGTCTCGAGGATCTCGTAATTGTCCAGTATACCTCCGGAACGACAGGCAGTCCAAAGGGAGTGATGCTGACCCATAAGAATATCTCTTCTAACATCCATTCTCTTTATCAAGCTGTTCTGTTTGATCAAAAGGACCGGTTTTTTTCTGTATTGCCGATTCACCATGTCTATGAAGGCACGACCGGAAACTGGCTGCCCTTAAGTGTGGGAGCATCGATCACCTATTCGAGGTCTCTCAAGTCAAAAGAGATGATCGAGGATGCCCGTGAGGCAGAACCCACGGTGATGCTGGCTGTTCCTCTCCTTCTCGAAAAGATGCTTCTTGGGATAAAGAAACGACTGGATGGTTCACCGGGTTATTTCAAAGGGTTTATGGTCTTGTTGAAGGGAAGCGCCACCCTCTTCAATTGCCTCCAGAAGCGGGCCGGAAGCAGGCTCATTTTTAGAGGATTGCGTAAGAAGATGGGATTTGGAAGGTTGAGATTTTTTGTCTCCGGAGGGGCAGCCCTGCCCTCGTGGGTTCAGAAAGGCTTAGAGGACTATGGCTTCATCGTTCTCCAAGGCTATGGCCTTTCAGAAACATCTCCCGTACTCACCTTGAATCCACTTCAGGAGACCCTTGCTGGAAGCGTAGGCCTTCCCATCCCTGGTGTCGAAATCAGAATTGTCGATCCGGATTCTGAAGGCATTGGCGAGATTGGAGCGCAGGGCGGAAATGTGATGCGTGGATATTATAAGAACGAGGATGCGACCCGAGGCGTCTTCACATCAGACGGATTCTTCTTGACGGGAGACATGGGGTATGAGGACAAGGATGGCTTCTTATTCATCACTGGCAGGAGAAAATCGATTATTGTGACGAAAGGCGGGGAAAATATCTTTCCGGAAGAGATTGAGAACCTCATGCAACAATCTCCCCTCATTGAAGAGATTCTTGTGGTCAGAGGTCATTCAAAGGCTGGAGACGAAGAGGTCCAAGCCATCATCTATCCCAATCTTGATCAACTGAATCGGCATTTTTTGAAAGAAGGCATCGAAGGTTCAAAGGACCAAGAGATCAGAAAGGCATTGCAAAAAGAGATTGCCGAGAGAGGCAAAAAACTTGCAGCCTACAAAAGAATCATGCATTTTACAATAAGAACCGAGGAGTTCCCGAAGACCACAACCAATAAGATTAAACGGTACCTGTTTGAACAGCAGGATCTGCTTAGAAAATAAAGGTGTGAGTGTCAGTAAATAATGGAAAATACAATAGATTAAAAGAGTAAGTAAATGGATCCGAAAGCTTCGGAGATGATTGAAGATCTCAAAGCCTATCTCGAATACCTCAAAAGGATGGGCATCGAAGCCCTCCCTTTGACGCTCTCATCAACGCCGACCCTGAAGGAGGTTCGGGCAGAGTTGGGAGACTGCAAACGATGCAAGCTTCACCGAACGCGGCGGACCCTTGTCTTCGGAGAGGGAAATGAAAAAGCCGTGTTGATGTTCGTAGGAGAAGGCCCCGGATATGACGAAGACGTTCAGGGCAGGCCCTTTGTCGGTAAGGCAGGCCAGCTCCTGACCAAAATCATCGAGTCCATTCAACTCAGGCGCGAAGAGGTCTATATCGCCAATATCGTTAAATGCAGGCCACCCCAAAATCGTAACCCGGAACCGGATGAAATCTCCGCTTGCCGCCCCTTTCTCCTGAGACAGATTGAGGCCATTCGACCCAAGATTATCTGCGCCCTGGGAAGCTTTGCGGCCCAATCACTCCTTCAAACCGGCGAAAAGATTAGTTCCCTCCGTGGAAGGCGTTTTGACCTTGACGGAATTCGGGTGATCCCCACGTACCATCCTGCTTTCCTGCTCCGGAACCCGGAGCGGAAAAAGGAAGTCTGGGAGGATATGAAACAAATCGCCGCGTGGCTGAAGGAGCTTGGAGTCTCAGTCTAGTCCGAAGGGATAAATAACCGATAGTTTAACTCAAACCCTTTCTCATTCAAGGCCTCCAGAATGGCTGAGGCCATGTCCCTCATCAACAGTTCCCAGAGGCTCAGTTTTTTCCTTGGATAGATGACCTCCGGTTTTCCTTCGATCCCAACCAGTTTTGTCGCCTCATCAATCGCATCCTGGAGGTTTCCCATCTTATCAACCAGGCCTAACTGTTTGGCCTGCTCACCCGTCATGATCCGTCCATCGGCAATGGGAACGACCTTTGTCCGGTCGAGGCTCCGGCCCTCCGCGACAGCCTGGATGAACTGCTGGTGAACATTATCAAGCGTTTCCTGCATGATTCTCTTCTCTTCCGGCGTCATTTCACGAAAAGGCGACCCAATGTCCTTGTGCTCTCCGCTCTTTAGAACCACCCCTTTAATTCCGATCTTTTTCAGGAGTTCTTCGAGATTCGAAAACTGCATCAAGACACCGATGGAGCCTGTGATGGTTCCAGGATTTGCAACGATGAGATGAGAGGCACAGGCGACATAATAGCCTCCAGAGGCTGCCACGGCGCCCATGGAGGTAACGATCTTCTTTTTCTGTTTTGCTTTCACGATCTCCCGATGAATTTCCTGAGAAGGTCCGACCCCGCCTCCTGGAGAGTCGACCCTCAGGATGATGGCCTTTACGCTCTCGTCCGCGAGGTGCTGATGGATCTCCTCAATGACCCCTGAGGATTGGGTAATGACGCCCTTGATCTCCACAACGGCAATCTTGTCTCCGAAAGGAAGGTGGCCGGGCTTCCCGGATAACCGAACAATCAGAAAAAGGGCTGAGAAAAAGACCGCGAGCAATACAACGATCGCCAAAAGTCCAGTCAAGATTCGTCTCCGTTTCATAGTTACCTCCCATCCCTGTTTCGCTGAACCCAACAGGGTATGTCTCTTTTCCCAGTTCTGCAAAACACGTAACTGTCAAACTCCAATTCCTGTAGCCCTAACGATTCTTTACTCCTCGCCTTCCCGTGTCCTCGTTCCATGAGTACGCAGTTTCAAAGAAGCGAGATTCGAATCGTCTCAAAAGGACCCGCCTGAAATATGCGGACAGCCTTGGTCTTCACAAGTTCAAGAATGGCCAAAAAGGTGACCACAACGATTCTCCGGGAGGACTGTTCAGGGAATAAGGTTTGGAAGGCCATGCTTCTCTTTTCTCTTTGAAGCATGGACAGAATCTCCTGGATTTTCTCTTCTACGGTAATAGACTCCAGCGTGACTTCGTGAAAAGCCTCTATTCTTGCCCTTTTCAAAACCTGACGGAAAGCCTCCAAGAGTTCGAAAAGGTTTACCTCGATCTTTTCCTCTTCAGGTTCTTCCCGGTCTTGAGACGCTGGACGGGTGAAGACATCCCGGTCCAGCAAAGGCCTTTTTCCCAGCTCCTCAGACGCCTGTTTATACTTCTGGTATTCAAGCAGTTTCCGGATCAGTTCAGCCCTTGGATCGACCTCCTCCTCTTCTTCTCCTTCTGAAGAGGCGGGAAGCAGCATTTTCGACTTGATGTGCAAAAGGGTTGCAGCCATCAGGAGGAACTCTCCCGCGATCTCAAGGTTAAGGACCTTCATCAGTTTGAGGGTTTCAAGATATTGCTCGGTGATCAGGGCAATAGGGATATCCGTGATATTCAATTTATTTTTCTTGATCAAATGGAGAAGGAGATCCAAGGGACCTTCGAACATATCTAATCGGACCGTATAGGCCTGGTTCTCTTCCGGGCGTGTGTCATCAAGCGTCATGGTTCAATCGCGCGCTCCTTGGAGACAAATTCCATCTCATCCTGTCGGGTCACCACGAGTTCGTCAAGCCTTGCCTTGAGCAGATTGGCCAGTGTCTTTTTGATGAAGGGCCCCGGTTTTATCCCCATCCGGATCAGATCGGCTCCTGTTAACAACGGTTTTGCATCCTTGAGTTGTGTAAAATAAAGGGAGATATATCGCCGGGTCACCGTCTGATTCGTCTTCGCCATCATAAAAAGTCGGGTCTCGGTGGAGAGGGAATCCAGGATCACGTATATCTCAGACCGTTTGGGCTGATAGCCTGCATTAATCCAAGAGAAGAATTGAAGGAGGACTTGATCGGCCCGCCTCTTTCCTTCGACCACGCGTTCCCGTTCCTTTTCGTTCATTGATAACCGCTGGCACATCTCCTCGATCTCTTTCTCTTTTAAAGAGTCGATGAGCCCGCAAAAGTAGATGAGCCACCGTTCATAGCGTTCCTCGAGGAAAAGGAGGTCGAACCAGGAGATGACATGATGAATCCGCTCAAAAAGCTCCATCCCCTCACCATCAAATCTGAGGTCCGGATGGAGAAAACGGAGGAGATCAAAATCCCTCATCCGGTTGAGGGCAGGGACAGGATTATCCTCTTTGAGGATCAGGATAAGTTCTGAAAGGACCCTCCCACCGGAGAGTCTTTGCAAAAATCCCATCTTGACTGAATTCTTCATCAGGTTCTGTGTGTGTTTTCCGATCTGGAACCCCAGCCTCTGCTCAAAACGGATCGCCCGAAAAATCCGGGTGGGATCCTCGACAAAAGAGAGGTTGTGAAGGACACGGACCACTTTTTCTTTGATGTCCTTCATGCCTCCAAAAAAATCGATGATCTCTCCGAAGGCCCTTGGATTCAGTTGGATGGCCAGAGTGTTCATGGTGAAGTCTCTTCGATAAAGATCCATTTTGATCGATCCCCTTTCCACGGTCGGCAGGGCTGCAGGGGATTCGTAAATTTCGAGGCGGGCCGTGGCCACATCAACCTTTAACCCATCCGGGAAGAGGATAATCGCCGTTCCAAATTTCTTGTGGGTCCGGATCCGACAGGCCACTTTCTTTTCTACGATTTCGGCAAACCGGATCCCATCGCCTTCAACAACAATATCGATGTCAAAGTTCTCCACACGCATGAGCAGGTCCCTGACAAATCCACCGACCGCATAAACGGAATATTCGAGCTGATCCCCTACTCGTCCAAGTTCCTCCAGAAGGCCCTGCAGCCGTTCGGGTAGTCGCTCTTTCATCAATTTGGAAATGATCTTCTTTCGGGCGTGAAGAGGCTGACTTTCCAGGGCGGTCGATTCCCGCATGGGTTTCATCTCTTCCTGAAGGACACGCATCACCTCCCCCAAGGAAATGGTGCCCACCACTTGGTCCTTCTCAATGACGGGTAAAAGACTCTGATTCTGTATGATGATCAACTCTTGGATTCGTGAGAAGGGAGTATCCGGGGTTACCACTGAGAACTCCATGGTCATATATTCCTTTACCAGAGACCCCTGAAGGCCGTGGTGGATCGCCTTTTCGACCACCTGTTTTGGAATCAACCCAACCACCCTTCTACCGGAGAGGACAGGAAGAATATTCAGGTTATATCGGGTGAGCAGTTCTCCCGCCTCTTCCAGGGTCCGATCCGGATCGATCGTTTTGATCGGAAAGGCCATCACATCCCTTGCAACCTGTTTGGGTCTCACCGTTTCTTTCACCGTCTTTACCAGTCGGTCGTACGCTTCGGTGAGGGGTATCCCCTTCAGGGTTGCCGAAGCGGCAGTGGGATGGCCTCCTCCGCCAAACTCGCTGGCAATCTCTGCCACATTCACCTCCTCAAGGCGGCTCCTTCCAATCAGGTAAATCCGATCCTCCATCTGAACCAGAACAAAAAGGACGTCCAAATTTTCCATGTCCTTTAACTTATGAACTAGGATAGCGATATCTCCGATATAATGATCGACGGCAGCTTGGGCGATCACAATATCGACCCCGTGAACGTGATAACGCGTCGCAGACTGGATCAGGTCATTGAGGAGAAAGACCTGTTCCGCTGTCAATTCCTTGGTGATCATATTGGAGAGGATATTGAGGTTCGCCCCTTTCTGAACCAGATACCCTGCAGCGATAAAATCGTCCTCTTTGGTTGAAGAAAAGGTGAGGTTTCCGGTATCTTCATAAATGCCAAGAAGCATGACCGTGGCCTCGTCCGGAGTCATTTCGATTCCCCTCTCTTGGAGGATTTTGACCATTAAGGTGGACGTTGCTCCAACCTCGGCCACTTTCTCTACGAAACCATGAAGGTCGTCGGAAGAAGGGAGGTGGTGGTCATAGATATGAATCTCCAGACCCGGGTTGTGCACAATCTCAGAGAATTTTCCAATCCGGCTGAACTGACGGGTATCGACCAGAATCAAGCGCTTCACTTCCTGTAGATCAATATTTTTCATCCGTTCCACTTCAAAGGCGTAAAGAGTCGAGTGAATAAAAAAGTCCCTCAGGCTCCTCTCTTGGGACCCTGAAAAGACCAGGGTCGCATCAGGATAGAGCTTCTTAGCTGCCAGCATGGAAGCCAAGGCATCAAAATCCGCATTGGTATGAGTCGTGATGACATCCATAGGAAAAAATAAAAAACAATGGCCAATTAGCAATAAAACTGATGAATGATCAAAAAACAGTCTTACCGGTGACCGCCCCGCTAAGTCCTATTCAGGCGTAGATTCTTACCCAAAAAGTCTGAGAATTTGTCTCTGACTTTTTCTGAACTTTTCTCTAATAATCTCCCCTCCCCTCGGTGGGAGGG
>DATIGG010000652.1:0-4591 GCA_035454825.1 Thermodesulfobacteriota bacterium
GCGATGACCGAAAAAAACAAAGGGTCCCTGATCGCCTATGGGCCGGATATATTCTCCTTCTTCATCAGGACCCCGGTGGACCATCGTGTCACGCATCTTCCTGAGCGACGCGATCTCTGGAACCTCTGCTTTTTCTCGAGTTAGGAATCCGAAAATGCCACACATGGACGTCTAAAGAAGAGCCTCTTTGATTTGATAAGTGGGTTTTCGTTGGGATTCATAATAGGTTCGGGTCAGGATCTCTGCGAGAAAACCCAAAAGAATTGAGATGAATCCCAACATCAGAAGAAGGACGCAGAGCAGCGGAAGGGGCGTCAAGATAAAGGAGGTCGACTTAAACAATTTCAGATAAACCGCATAGACTCCGGAAAGAAGACCGCCCAGAATCATGAACAGGCCCATTCCGCCAAAGACATAAATGGGCTTTTGGGAATAAGAGAGAAGAAACTTCACGAGCAGCAGGTCGAGAATCACCTTAAAGACCCTCATCATTCCATATTTGGATGCCCCCGATTTTCTGGAATGATGTTGAACCGGGATTTCCGAAACTCGGGCTCCGATCCAATGGGCATAGATTGGAATGAACCGATGCATTTCACCATAGAGCCGAATGGGTCTCAAGATGTCCCGCTTGTAGGCCTTGAGGGTACACCCGTAATCGTGAAGGGGAACCCCTCCAATCCAGGAAATGATTCTGTTGGCGACAATGGATGGGAATCGACGGGTCAGGAAATGGTCTTTCCGATTCTTCCTCCATCCGCTCACGACCTCAAATCCCTCTTCCATCCTTTGCAGAAGGGATAAAATGTCTTCAGGATCGTTTTGCAGATCTCCATCCATGGGGATGATAATTCTCCCCTTTGAAAAATCGATCCCTGCGGTCAGGGCTGAAGTCTGTCCAAAGTTCCGGAGGAATGAGATCACTTTAATTGCTGAATCGTCTTTGCACAGAAGCTTTAACTGTTTGAGGGTATTATCCGTGCTCCCGTCATCAATAAAGATCACCTCGTATTCTCGATGAAGTTGTTTCAAGACGGGGATTAATTTTTCGTAAAGAGGAAAGATGTTCTGCTCCTCGTTAAATACGGGAATGATGATGGAGATCATTTCTTGGGAAGCTGAATCCATTGGCTACGCAATTCCTTAAATTTATTGAAAAATGTGAACTATTATTGTATATTTCCGGTGAATCTGTCAAGGATTATTCTATTAACCTGTGATTCAGGCCTTTATACTTTAGACCTCAGACGGTAGACTGAAGAAAGTAATGAAGTACCAATTCTCAAGCACCAAATTCCAAACAATACCAAGCTCCAATTCCGAACGACCTAGAAAAAACAATTTTAACTTTGGTCATTGGAATTTATTTGGGATTTGGAAATTGGGATTTGGAACATGTTTGGTATTTGAAATTTCATCAGAAAAAGTCTGGTGTCTAACGTCTGAAGTCCAGTGTCTTAATTGCAGTCCTCTAACAATCCTGACGACTAGCGGGAAGAATGAAAGCTGTCTCTCTGGAGAGGGCCATAAAAACTTCCATCGCGGTGTTGATGTTGTTGATCACCACAGTGATGGTTTTTGGCCTCTTTTCTTATTTCTATTTTGCCGCCGGCCTTCCGAGCATCGAGACCCTAAAAACCTACGCCCCCCCTACTGTGACAAAGTTTTACTCCGATCATGGGGAAATCATCGGCGAATTCTCGTTGGAGAAACGAGAAATCGTCTCCCTGGATCGGATGCCGATCCATCTCGTTCAAGCCTTTGTCGCCAGCGAGGATACCCGTTTTTTCCAGCATAAAGGGTTGGACTATCTGGCCATCCTGAGGGCCCTTCTCAAAAATATTTTCTCAGGAGAGTTCATCCAAGGCGGGAGCACCATTACCCAACAGGTCGTAAAATCCCTCCTTCTTTCGCCGGAAAAGCGATTCTCAAGAAAGATCCGGGAAGCCATTCTGGCCTACCGGATTGAGAAATACATGTCGAAAGAAGAAATCCTTCATCTCTATCTCAACCAGATCTATTTAGGACATGGGGCCTATGGCGTTGCAGCGGCCGCTGAAAGCTATTTCGGGAAGTCGATTGAGGACCTGACCCTTGCTGAGTCGTCAATGCTCGCGGGTCTTCCACAGGCACCGAGCAAGACCTCTCCCAATGCCCATCCGGATCAGGCCAGGAAACGGCAGTCCTATGTCCTTCATCGAATGGTCGAAGAGGGCTTTCTCTCCCACAAGGAGTTGCAAGAGGCTCTGAAAGCCCCCATTAAGATCATCCAGCGACAGCCCCCCTTTTATGAAAAAGCTCCTTGCTTCGTCGAACACGTGAGAAAATACATCGAGGAAAAGTACGGGAAAGAAGCTCTTTATCGGGAAGGGCTTCAGGTCTTTACCACGATCGATCTTGAGACGCAGCGGATTGCCCAGGAAGCCCTCGAATCCGGATTGAAGGAGATCGAGAAACGGCAGAAATATCTCTCATTCGAGGTGGCCTTGCCTCTCGAAGGAGCCTTGGTCAGTATCGACCTCGAATCCGGTTATGTCAGGGCCATGGTCGGGGGAAGAGATTTCAAGACGAGTCAGTTCAATCGGGTCATCCAGGCTCGGAGGCAAACAGGGTCGGCGTTTAAGCCCATCGTTTATGCCTCGGCCCTTGATAAGGGATATACCCCTGCAACCATCATCGTCGATTCCCCCGTCATCTTTAAGTGGGGGGACAAGAAGTGGAAACCCAAAAATTTCGAAGAAAAATTTTTCGGGCCCATCACGTTTCGAAATGCCTTAACCCACTCGGTGAATACGGTAACGGTAAAGATCGCTCAGCAGGTTGGCGTCGACTACATTCGAGACTATGCAAGGCGTCTCGGTATTGCTTCGTCTCTTCATAATGACCTGTCCATGGCCCTGGGGTCCTCCAGCCTTTCCCTTTACGAATTGACCAAGACTTATGCCGTCTTTGCCAATCAGGGTAGAACTTTTAGACCCGCTTTTATCAAAAAGATCCTGGATCGAAATGGAAATCTCATTGAAGAAAATCCTCCACTTTATCTAAGAGGATCGGCGGAAGATGAGCCACTCATCTCCCCCCAAACCGCCTATTTGATGACCCATCTCCTGGAGGGTGTGGTCCAACATGGAACAGGTTGGAGGGCCAAAGCCCTTGGAAGGCCTGTTGCTGCAAAGACAGGTACGACCGATCAATTCTTTGATGCCTGGTTCATCGGTTATACCCCGGAATTCATCACAGGAGTCTGGGTAGGCTTTGATGACGAAAAGTCGATTGGAGAAAATGAAACGGGGTCTCGTGCCGCTTCTCCGATCTGGGCCGCATTCATGACCCAACTGCTGAAAGAGAAGCCTGTCAGGGATTTTTCAGTCCCTGATGGGATCGAATTCATGAGGGTTGATCTTAAGACAGGGGCGATCAGTCTCGCCAAAAAGGCGATCCTTGAATGCTTTAAGGACGGAACAAGGCCAGTCCAGAGCGCCTCTCATTCCGTCAAAGCCACCACAGACTTCTATAAATTTGATCTGAATCTAACACCAAAAGCAAACTGAGACCGGGGGCCATATGAAAGGAAATCCTGAAAAGCGCTCAAGGATCCATTACGGGTGGGTTGTGATGGCCATGGGAATGCTGACAACCATTGGAACCCACGGATTTGGCCGGATGGCCTATACCCTTATTTTACCGGGCATGAAGGACGGTCTTCATTTTACCTATGCCCAGCTTGGTCTTCTTGGAACAGGGAATTTTATCGGATATCTCAGCCTCGCAATCATCGGAGGCTTTTTAGCTTCCAGATTCGGTTCAAGGGTCGTGATAACGCTTGCTCTGATTCTGATGGGACTGACCATGATTCTCACAGGCCTTGCTCAGAGTTTCTCCTTTGCTTTCTTCATGCGGCTTTTAACGGGATTCGGGAATGGCGCTGCCTACGTTCCTGCCATGGCCCTCGGCTCTGCCTGGTTCGTCATGAAACGGAGAGGATTGGCCACGGGCATCGTCTCAGCAGGAATTGGAGGCGGAACATTGATTGCGGGTCTTATTGTCCCTTCAATCTTAAAGGCCTATGGATCAGAGGGCTGGAGATTTTCCTGGTACTATCTCGGAGGAGGGGTCCTCATCATTTCATGCCTCGTCTATGCCTTTATCCGTAGCCAACCGGAGGAAAAGGGACTGTTTCCCATTGGTTCCGAAGAGGAAAAAGATTCACAGAAACCGAAGGAAGAAAAAGCAAAGACATTACAATGGGGTCTTGTCTACCGGATTAGAGAGATGTGGTATCTCGGTTTTGTCTATTTCATGTATGGATTCTCGTATATCATTTATATGACTTTTTTTGCTGCTTACCTGATTAAGGAGATGGGATTGAGCCAGACTCAAGCAGGTGCCATCTGGGCCATGGTGGGAGGATTAAGTATTTTCTGCGGGGTGATCTGGGGTGGAATCTCTGACCTCCTCGGCCGAAAGTATGGATCTGCCCTGGCCTATCTCACCCTCGCGACAGCCTATGCCATTTTTGCTCTGGTCAAAAATCCGGTTGGTTTCTATCTTTCGGCCGTTATCTTCGGCCTCACAGCCTGGAGTATCCCCA
>DATIGG010000653.1:0-3905 GCA_035454825.1 Thermodesulfobacteriota bacterium
TCCGATTCGATGAAGAGAGATTTTTTAGGAGGGCGGGGGTTTGCGATAAAACTTTTATGGGATGAAGTAAGAAATGTTGATCCCCTTTCCGAGAAGAACAAACTCATCTTTGCCGTGGGACCTCTCAGCGGGCAATTGCTCCCCAGCGCAGGGAAGATGGTGGTCGCCTCAAAGAGCCCTCTCACCGGAGGTTATGGTGATGGAAATATGGGGACCATGGCATCGGTCCATCTTAGGAAATCTGGCTATGATGGGATGGTTATCGAAGGGAAGTCGGAGAAGCCCTGTTACATTCTGATCGAGGACGAGAACGTCACGATCATGGATGCGACGGACCTCTGGGGTAAAAATACGTTTGAGGCTCAGGACCTTCTGGAGAAAAAACATGGGAAGAATTCGGGGGTCCTTCTCATCGGCCCTGCCGGTGAAAATTTGATCCGGTTCGCAACCGTCATGTCCCAGAAAGGCAGGTCAGGAGGACGGCCCGGGATGGGAGCGGTCATGGGGTCAAAAAATCTGAAGGCCGTTGTGATCAAGGGAACCAAGAACATTTCGAACTTTGACGATGCCAGGCTGAAAGAACTTGGTAAAAAAGGATATGACGAGATCAAAGGAAAAGAAAATTATGAATTCTGGATGAAGCAGGGAACCATGCAGGCCTTTGAATGGTGCAATGAGAATGGTTGCCTCCCGACTTACAATTTCAGGGAAGGAGTATTTGAATTTTCAAAGGAAATGGATGGCTACGCACTTGAAAAACTCCATGTGGCTCGTAAGGGCTGTCCGATGTGTAACATGCAGTGCGGCCACGTCATCAAGGATACAGGCGATCAGCAGGCAGAGCTGGATTACGAAAATATCGGGATGCTTGGACCCAATATCGGCATCAAAAGCTTGCCTCAGGCGGGCCAGTTGAATCGGATGGCTGACGAGTGGGGCCTGGATACCATTTCCCTGGGAAGCTGCATTGGCTTTCTTATGGAGGCCTCGGAAAAGCGGTTGATACCGGAAAAGATAAGCTGGGGAGATTTTGAAGCCTGCCAGAGACTGGTGGTTGAGATTGGGAAAGGGGAGGGACTTGGAAAGATTGTCATGAAAGGCGTGAAGGCTGCTTCCGAAACGATCGGAAAGGGCTCTCAAAAGTGGGCCATCCATGTGAAGGGGTTAGAGGCCTCGGCTTATAATTGCCATGGCTGCCCTGGAATGGCCCTCTCTTTTGGGACGTCCCCGATTGGCGCCCACCATAAGGACGCCTGGGTCATTGCCTGGGAGATATCGACCGATCGATTTTCCTACAACAAGGCGAAGGTTGAGAAGTTGATTGAGTTTCAACGGATCCGGGGAGGATTCTTTGAATCAGCAACCGTCTGCCGGCTTCCCTGGGTGGAGGTGAGTTTTGGCATCCATTGGTACCCCCAGTACCTCGAAGCGATTACAGGAGAGTCCAGGAGCTGGGAAGATCTCCATAAGATGGGGGATCGACTCTACAATCTGATGCGGGCCTTCTGGATACGGGAAGTCCCCCAGTTTGGCCGAAAGTGGGACTATCCGCCTGACCGCTGGTTTGAGGAACCCCAATCTCAGGGAAAGATGAAGGGGGTGAAGGTCGATCGAGAAAAATATGAACAGATGCTTTCCTGGTATTACGAGCTTCGGGGCTGGGATCAAAACGGAATCCCCCGCAAAGAGACCCTTGAGAGTTTTGGGTTAAAAGAGGTGGCGAAGGAGATTGGCTGAGCTCAGGTTTTTTGGCTACCTATCCGATCTTGCTGGCACACGTATCAAAGAGCTGAGGTTGGAACAGCCGGTGACTTTAAGGGAATTGGTGCCCCCGACCTTTCCGGAAACAAATGTCATCGTTCTCATCAATCAGAAAGTGGGCGATCTCGACAGTGAAATCGCAGATCAGGATACGGTGATTCTGATGCCTATCCTCTCCGGAGGGTAGTGTTTTCTGCCTGTGACATCTGAGTCAACCCGTTGGTGAGACGTGATACCCAGTTGGTCAGCTATCTTCCATCTGAACCGGGGGTAAAATTTCGGGCGGAAATTGAGGATTGACAGAGATGCATGAATAATGCATATTAGTGCATATGAGAACGACACTTAACATCAATGTCGATATCCTGGAGGAAGCATCTCGTTTGACAGGGGTTAAGGAGAAGACGGCCCTGGTGCGGCTCGGGTTGGAAGCTTTGATCGCCAGTGAAAGCAGCAGGCGGTTAGCAAGATTGGGTGGAACAGAAAAGGGCCTCCGATCGATTCCAAGGCGGAGACAGGCCAAACTCTAATTATGGTCCTGGTCGATACCTCCATCTGGGTCTCCCATTTTAGAGTGGGCAGTCGTGAACTTGAGAAACGGCTTCTTGATGCAGAGGTTGTTTGCCATCCTTTCATCATCGGAGAATTAGCCTGCGGGAATATTCGGAACCGAAAGGAGATTCTTCGTCTGCTCAGATCCCTTCCTCTGGTCCCAATCTTAGATTTTGAAGAGTTTCTTTTCTTTGTTGAACGGAATAGATTGATGGGCATGGGTGTAGGCTTCGTGGATGTTCATCTTCTGGCTTCTGCGCGACTTTCTGGGATACCTTTATGGACATCTGATAAGAGATTGAAATCTTTAGCAATCCAACTCAACCTTGCTCACAAATAAATGCAATCCTTCCAACCATCTGAAATCCCTGAAATCTCCAGAGACATTACTTTCCATGATTGAGAACCGCACAACTTAGGCACCCTTGCTCGATAACATTTCGTTAAGGATCACGAGAGAATAGGTACTTTCAATAAGGGAGGGGCAGGAATATATTGGAGCGCAGCGCCAAAGACTTCGCTGAGTGACTTGATCTTCTTCCGCTCCATAAAGGCTTCAATGTCTTTCAAAAAGACGATCGATGCATTCTGATTTCGATAGACTTCAGCGCAAATCTGGACGGAAGAGCTTCCCACCATCATCGCCTCGATCACATCTTCCCCCTTGTAGAGCCCCCCAGAGGGAATGAGTGGAGTTGAAGTCATTCGGGCCAGATAGGCGGTATGAAGTATCGTGCTCGATTTTACCGGCCCGGTCACCATAGGGGAGATGGGGATACCCCTTTTGATCTGGAGGAGGATGCTCCCCGAAAATTTCGGCCTGCCTGTTTCTACATCGATCACCAGGCAGGGAAGCCTTCCTCCGACAAAGGAGTAGGCATCAGGCCTCGCCTCTTCGTCCACTTCTTTTAGAAACCCTTCCTGAACGATCGCGTTGAGAACACATTTTGCCCACACAGGAACCTTTACCGCGCCTTTCACAGCCTGAATGGCTTCCACAGCTTTTTTCGGAGTTTGACACCAGTATTTCCCCAACTTTTCATAATCCGGTCCAAGGTAGGAACCTGTCAACGGACATGCCAAGTTCATTTCTAAGAGATCGGCTCCAGCATCAACGAAGCTCGATGCTACCTCGACCATTTCCTCCGGTGTATTTCCTGCCAGACTCCCTACAATCAGACATTTCTCTGTTTCTGCAAGTTTCTTAACTGCGGTTATGGCCTGGCACATCTTTTCAATCCCAGGGTTCCTCAAAGCCTCTGCGCCAGCCAACATCGACTTCTTATCCGGGTCATACCAAAATATCCTTGGAGATGGGGAACCCTCGAGGGGCTTGTTCGTTGTCGTTTTAGTGACGACCGCACTGAAGCCTTTTCGAATATATCTCTCAAGTCCATTCCGAGATGCCGTATAACTTGCCGATCCCAGTATGAGGGGATTCTTCAGTTTAACATGTCCCACCTTTACGCTCAGATCCATCACATTCCTCCCTCCCGTTCTTCTCCTCTCAGATGGCAGGTATATACACCGAATGGAGATCGGTTGTCAATAAATGCCGCTAAATAAGAAGTCCTCTTCGTATCAACACATGC
>DATIGG010000654.1:0-11966 GCA_035454825.1 Thermodesulfobacteriota bacterium
GAAAGCATCAATCCGATCATCATCATGATCAAGGATTTGATACGCGATTTCCCGGTCAGGTTGGAGAGGAGGACCACTCCCAAAACAGTCAGGCAGAAATATTCGGCAGGCCCGAAGGCAAGGGCAGACCTGGCAAGAAGGGGAGCAAATAACTGAAGCGCGATCACACTGACCGTCCCGGCGAAAAAAGAGGCAATCGCTGCAACGGCCAGCGCAGCTCCTGCACGGCCCCTGCGCGCCATCGCATATCCGTCTAACGTTGTGACCACGCTCGCCGGCTCCCCAGGGACATTGACCAGAATCGAGGTTGTGGACCCTCCATACATAGACCCGTAATAGATCCCTGCCAGCATGATCAAGCCGGCAGTTGGACCAAGTTTCAGGGTCAGAGGGATGACCAAGGCCATGGCAGCCGCAGGCCCAAGACCCGGTAATACCCCCACCAGTGTGCCAATAACCGCGCCGATAAAACAGGCGAAAAAGTTGATAGGCTGAAAGGCGATGAGAAGGGACGACAATATACCATGGTGGGGCACTGGATAAACCTTTCTCTAAAATAAAAACCCTCTGGGAAAAGACAATTTGAGCCAAATCTCAAACAGGAAGTAACAGAAGAGGTTGATGCCTGTGGAAAGGGCAACCGGCCTTCCCCAATCCTTCGCCCCCAGGAGTCTGCTGGAGGTAATCACAAAGAAGAAATTGGAGATAAAAAAACCCACCCATTTGATCATGAGAAGATAAATGATGAAGACTGCAATCATGAGCAGGGCTTTGAACTCACCCCTGCTTCTTTGAAGGGATTCCCTCACGGATCGGATATCCACACGGCCTTTCTTCTCGCTGCCCGGCGATCCGGGTTTTCCAAAGGATTGAACCAACTGCCAGGCAGTTAAGATCACCCATACTGCTCCTACCATCAGCGGGAAGACCCCGGGCCCGGGGTTCGCCCATTGGTCCATGGGGTATTTTATGTCATAGAGCAAAAAAACAACTCCGGACAGCATCAAGACAAGACTGCTTTCAAACTCTTTTCGAATCGTCATATTTCGCTCTCTAAGAATTCACACGAAAAAAAAGAGAGTTAAAAAATATGGCTCCCCTCCAGGATCAAGAGGGGAGCATCTGATCCACAAAACGCGAGACTATTTTGTGAGGCCAGCAGCGGCCATGATTTCCTTGGTCATCTTGTCCTGTTCGGCCACAAATTTGGCAAAGGCAACAGGATCAAGGTATTGCGGGGTGGTCCCTATGGAAGTGGCAAAATCGGTCCATTCCTTGCTTTCGACCGCCTTTTTGACAAGACCGCTCATCTTATCCACCACCATTTTAGGTGTTCCCTTTGGGGCGGCAAAACCTCTCCACTGGTCGAATACGAGATCAACGCCGGATTCCTTCATCGTGGGCACATCCGGCCAGATGTTGATCCGTTTCTCGCTGCTCACGGCCAGAACACGCACCTCTCCAGCCTTCACCTGACTCAGGATCTCAGCAGGATGCTGGCTTGAGGCATCGATCTTTCCGCCCATGAGGGCTGCAACCGCAAGTCCGGTGCCGAAAGGAACATGAACAATTTGTGTACCGACCTTGGAGGCCATAGCCACTGGAACCATGTGGGTCACGCTGCCGATCCCGGAATTGCCCATCGTCACTTTGCCTGGGTTCTGTCTTATAGAGACGATGAACTCCTTAAAATCTTTCCATGGAGCGGTTTTGTTAACCGCGATCGCAATCGTCTCAAATCCAATCCCTGCGATAGAATCAAAGGCCTGATAGTCAAAAGAGATCTGCTTTCTGGCGGCCAGGGTGTTGATGGCGCCTGAATACCAGATCATGGTCTGTCCATCAGGCTTAGCCCGATGCACCTCGTTGTAGGCAATTGCCCCTCCAGCACCCGTGACATTACGCACCACCATGGGCTCGCCGAGATCCCTGGAGATGATTTCTGCCAGTTTCCGGGCCTGCACATCGGCCGCTCCTCCTGCTCCAAAGGGATTGACTAAATCCACCTGTTTCGCAGGCCAAGTGTCTTTTGCCATAACAGGGTCTATTGCCCAGACGCCCAATACCATCAAAAAGATGAGAGAAAAGAATGTCCAATGGCTTTTTAGAATTTCATTTTTCCTTAACATGGTCCCTCCCTTTCCATCTATTTTTGACTGATCTCTGAAACAAATCAGAGACTATACCATTGCCCAGGCTTCTTTGATCACCCGCTTCGTGCTCGCAAGGACGACTTCGGATGTGTCCTCTGCAAGAAGCGGCCTCACTTCCGCACTGAGCACAGGCTTCTTTTCAGGATTCAAGAGCTTCATATCAAGCAGGAGCCTGAAATAGTCCCTCACCTGAGGGGTGTCGATCTCTCCGCCCGGAATCCCAAAACGAGGTTGCAGGTCCCCGTAGACCGGGCTTCTCCGGTCGCGGAAAAGACAGTTTCCAATATGGAAGTGCATAGGAAACTGCTTCACGAGGGGAAGGGACTCCTCAGGGGTTTCTCTGAGAAGCGGGAAGTGGGAGAGATCCGCCAGGACTCCGAAATTACTGAACTCCCTGTGCACTTGCGCCGCCACGTCGGCTGCATCTTGGAAATGGCCGATGAGATAGCATTTGTCGATGTCATAGTCAAACACTTTCATGTAGATTTCCATCGGGCCCAGGTCATTCGTGTACTGGCATACTTCTTTGAGGGAATCGATCAGAATTTTTTTGGCTTCCTCCTTCTTTTCCTCGCCAGGATGTTTCCCTGAAAAAACCCTCATGCAGGTCGCCCCGAGGTCGAATGCCTCATGGATCCCATTGATCATCCCATTGAGCGCTTTCCTTCTTTCTTTTGGGTCGAAGGCGTTCATATCGAGCTTGTTGCTGAACATTCTTGGCTGGTTCGCGTAACACACTTCCATATGAGAAGTTTCAAGGAGCTTTCGCGCCTCATTTCTCACCTTGGGGTCTTTCATCCACCCCACTTCCACAGCCGTCCAGAAGTCATCCTCCACGATCTTGCGGAGTGTTTCCACCACAGGGCCCTCTCCTGTGGACACCTCTGGAAAGGCTTTGAAATGCACAATTCCCAGCTTCATATAGTGATAAATTGAGAAATTCTCCATAAGATCTCCTTTCCCTCTTGGAGTATTTGCTGGAGATAGGGTGTCTGTCAATGCACCTTGACAACGACCTTGATTGCGTCTTCGATTCGCTCGCGAAAGTACCTGAAAGCAGTTGGCAGCTCTTCCAGTTTGAAGGTGTGGGTATGGATCAGTTTTGCTTCGAAACGTTTCTGTGCCATGAGTGCGGCGGCGCGGTGGGTGGCGCTCCTGCCCTCGCCCCGGATGCCAAAGACATAAATATTATTCCGAACCAGTTTGGCTAAATCCACTTGCGCCGGTTCTCCGGGAAAGGCTGCGAGGCAGATCCGGCCCCCCCGGTTCACCATGTCCATGGCTTCGTTCATGGCATTGGGCGCGCCTGAGCATTCCATCACATAGTGGACTCCTTTGCCCCTGGTGATGCGTTTCACCGCCTCAACCGGACCTTCTCTTTGAACATTGATCACGTAGTCCGCACCCAGTCTGGTTCCAAGGCTCAACCTGGCCTCGCGAGTTCCTGTGAGGATCACGGGCTGTGCGCCCAAGGCCTTGCCCACGGCCACGCTCATCAGCCCGATCGGCCCAGGACCGGTGACTACCAGGCTTTCACCCGCAATGAGACCTCCCAGCACATCGAGGCCGTACATGGCCGTGCCAGCGGTCACGATCAGTGTGGCCTCCTCATCGCTCATCTCATCGGGCACATGGACCAGTGTATTGACATGGTTGATCGCATACTCTCCGAAGCCCCCGTCCGTGGTGAAACCATTTGCACGGTGGCCCTTGTTCTTCTCTCCATAGTTCAGGCCATAGTTCAGACAGGACGTGTACATGCCCATCCGGCACCTTTCGCAACGTCCGCAACCGGCGTGTATCTCCACTGCGACACGATCCCCTAGTCCGTACTCGTCTACGCCTACCCCAACCTTGACCACAGTGCCCATGTATTCATGGCCCGGCGTAAAATTCTTATTGAACGGGAGACCTCCCTCTATCCATGCAGGCAACCCTTTGGTGATGATTTCCACGTCTGTGCCGCAGATGGCTACAGCGCCTACACGCACCAGAACCTCGGCAGGCCCTGGTTCCGGGACAGGTTTTTCAACCAGACGGAGCGTTTCTGGGCCTTCCAGGACCCATGCCTTCATGGTCCTGGGAATTGACCAATCCTCTTCTTGAGCAGATGCTTTCATGTTGACCTCCACATCGCAATTTTGAGAAGTCCCTTGTTTCAAGCATTGGGGCTGGAGGCCCCGGGATCGCCCTCCTCGGGTTTCCCAGTTTATCCTTTCCAGAAACGCCCTGGCCAATCGCGCTTTTCATGAGGAACCTTGAAATCAAACTTCTTCACCTCCTCAAGGAAGGCAGCCAGATGGTTGCTGATCCTCTCGAAGACAGCATTGCCCTGCTCTACGCTGGAGCGCAGCGGATTGCCGATCGTAGCCGTATCCGAATACTCGTGGTGGAGCATCGGGACGAAGATGTTCTCAGAGCCCTGGAAGATGACGGTATTCGTTCCGTCCCTTTTCGAAAAGGCAGGCCCCATCCACCTGGGGGCGTGGGCTCGATCCGCTTTGGCGCGCTCCATGAAGATAGATCCTTCATACAGCCCCTTCTCCTTCAGGTAGGCCATACAGGTGGAGGTTTCGAGCTCTCCTGCATGCCAGCCTGGAGTCTCCTCCGGAGGACCCGTCATGAGATCGGCCACAACGGCACAATCCCTCTCCGTGGGGGTTTTGTAGTAAGCGCAGAAGCAACCGGTTTCCGCCCGAAGTGTGCGCAGCACCTCACCCTGGGCTCCCATGTTGGTGCCGTGGTGAGAGACGTATACCAATTTGCTGAAACCGGCGAAGATCAGGCTCCGACCGATAGCGTAGAGGACCTCCCGGTAGATCTCAGCAGGAAGAGAGATGCTGCCGGTCCCCCAGCCGGCTTCACCCATATGGTGAGGGGAAAGACCGAAGGGCAACAGGGGTGAATAGAGCACCTTGGCCTTCGCCGCCGCCCTCTCCACGCTTCCCATGGTGGTGTAGGAATCGACCCCAAGGGGCACGTGATTGCCGTGCTTTTCACAGCTCCCGATAGGAATCATGACCACGTCGTTGCCGGCCTTTATATAGTCAGCGACGTCGGTCCAGGGAAGTTCCAAGAGATCGTATTTTTTCAGAGTTGACATCTTGTTTCTCCTTTCTCCTTGAGTTTTCTCGGTCACCGCATATTTACTGTAGATTTTATGGTAAACTTTTTCGAGGCTTAATTCCAGTTTGACAAAAGAAATATCCACCATGGATAATGGAGGTCTTAAAGTGTGAACATCATGAAGCTGGATTGGAAAGCCCTGACGATTCTCAGCGTTGCTCATCTGATCACCGATGTCAATCAGGGTGCCCTCCCTGCCCTTCTTCCCTACTTCAAGGAGTCTCTAAACCTTTCGTATACGGTGGCGGGAGTCATCCTGTTGTTTAGTAATGTGACCTCTTCCGTGATTCAGCCTCTTTTTGGCTATCTCTCCGACAAGCGCCCCATCAGCTGGTTTCTCCCGATTGCCCCTGTGATCGCCTGTCTTGGAATGTCTCTCACCGGCTGGGTGCCGAATTACTCCCTTCTTCTTCTCTGTGTCGTTATGGGTGGACTCGGCGTTGCCAGCTTCCATCCCGAAGGATTTAAAACCGCGTCCTTTTTCACGGGAGAAAAGAAGGCCACGGGCATGTCCATTTTTGCTGTCGGCGGGAATTTCGGGATCGCCCTTGGCCCTGTCTTTGCCCTAACGCTTGTGACTGCTTTCGGGATCAGGGGAACCTTGGGACTCATCGTCCCGGGAATCGTGATGGGAGCGATCTTACTCTTCTCCCTGTCCTGGCTGACGACCCCTATTCATGCAGCCTTTACCCGAACGAAAAAGGAGGTGAAGTCAACTCTCACCCGGAAAGAATGGATTCCCCTCTTTCTTCTGATCGCGATTGTCATGGTGAGATCCTGGATCCAATTGGGCTTGGTCTCCTATATTCCATTCTATTACATCACTTATTTAAATGGGGACCCGCTTTATGCGGGAAAGCTCGTCTCCACCTTCCTGATGGCTGGCGCCTTTGGAACCCTCCTCGGATCTCCATTAGCGGACCGGTGGGGGCATCGGAAATTCCTTTCGGTCTCTCTGGTCTTGATGTTTCCTCTTCTCATCCTTTTTTATAATACCGAAGGATTCTCCCTCTTTATCGTCCTGGCGATATCAGGAATGGTATTGGTTTCATCTTTCGGGATCACCGTTGTCATGGGCCAGGCCATTATTCCCCAACGGCTTGGAATGGCCTCTGGGTTGATGGTAGGATTTGCAATAGGAGCAGGGGGAGTCGGGGTCACCCTTCTCGGAGTGATCGCAGATCACTGGGGCGTGCCAACGGCATTAAAAACCATCGTTGTGTTACCCCTCGTCGGATTCGTTCTCAGTCTGCTGATTCAGTACCCTCCCACGAAAACCGGATGAATCATCCTGGGATGGAATAATGGAATTGGAGGGTTGGATGGCTATTTCTTGGGCTTAGGTCTCCTTTTCTTCTTTCCGATATTTCTCTCATAGATGATCCTCAATCCTTCAAGGGTCAGAAACTGGTTGACCTCCTCGATGGTTTGCGACTCATTGGCAATCAGATCGGCCAGGCCGCCTGTTGCGATCACTTTTGGATTGGATCTCACTTCTTTCTTCATGCGATTGACGATCTCATCCACCAATCCCACGTATCCAAAAAAGATGCCGGACTGAATGCTGTGAATGGTATTTTTCCCGACAACCTTTTTCGGTTTCACGATCTCGACCCGGGGCAGCTTTGAAGTCCTCAAGAACAGAGCGTCCGAAGAGATTCCGATCCCGGGGGCAATGGCGCCGCCCATGTACTGACCCTTGGGGGAAACATAATCAAAGGTGGTCGCCGTTCCAAAATCAACCACGATGATACCTTTTTTGTACCGCTCATAGGCAGCGACGGCATTTACAATTCGATCTGCGCCCACCTCGACAGGATGATCATAAGAAATTGGCATCCCTGTCTCGATATCAGGACCAACGATGAGGGGTTTAACCCGAAAATACTTTTCTGCCATTCCTTCCAGCATATTCAAAACAGGAGGGACAACGGAGGAAATGATGATTCCCTCCATATCCGGGAAATCGATATGGTCAAATAAGAAGAGGTCTCGAAAGAAGATCCCCCATTCATCCGAGGTCCTCTCTCTTTCTGTCCGGATCCGCCAATGATCGACGAGCACCTCTCCATCATAAATTCCCAAGACGGTATTCGTATTTCCGACATCGATAACAAGCAGCATAAAACCCTCCTAATCTCGGTTTCGTAACACAAATTTCAAATGGCAAATTCCAAATAACAAATAATTTCCAAATTCCAATACCCAATTACCAATCACCTTTATTTCGAAATTTTGGATTTTGTTCATTGGGGATTATTTGGGATTTGGTGCTTATGACTTGGTGCTTCTTATTTATTTATATTCTATGTCTCCTGCAACAATCCTCTTCCGTTTGCCAGCCTGGGTCGTCAGGATCAGGGTTCCATCCGAATCGATATTTACTGCACGACCGATCAGGACCTCACCGAAAGAGGTGACTCTCACCCGCCTTCCTTGAATCCGGGCCCGATCCCTCCAAGCCTTTAACACAGGATTTCCTCCTTCTTTCAAGAAGGTCTCATACCATCTCTCCAACTCCTCCAGAAGAAGGACAACGAAAGCCTTTCTCGAAACGGATCGTCCCATTTCCCTCTTCAGGGAGGTAGCCTTGAGTCGAATCGTCCGGGGGAATCCTTTCTCGTCCATATTGAGGTTGACCCCCATCCCCAGGATCACGAAATGGATATGGTCGGTCTCCGAATGGATTTCATTCAGAAGCCCGGCTACCTTTCGTTTCCCCAGAAGAAGATCGTTGGGCCATTTGATGGATGGTCTTAGACCTGAAAATATCTCGATCGCATCGGCCGTTGCGACCGCCGCCAGGAAAGTGATGAGCGAAGCCTGATGAGGAGAGATATCGGGTCGAAGAATGACGGAGAGGTAGAGATTCAAAAAGGGAGGAGAAATCCATTGCCTTCCCAGCCTTCCCCTTCCCTTCTCCTGCGATTCGGCAATAACCACTTCCCCTTGCCTGGCTCCTTCAAGTGCCAACTGATAAGCGACTGAATTCGTAGAGTCAATCGTATTGAAATAATGGATCTTTTTTCCGATCCATTTTGTCCTCAGGGTAGGATGGATTTCAGTGGGTAGCAGGAGGTCCGGAGATTGAATGAGACGGTATCCCGACCGGGGGAAAGCCTCGATCACATATCCTAAGATCCTCAGGCTTCTCACCCTCTTCCAGACAGCCGTCCGAGTTATTCTCAGACGACGACTGATCTCTTCTCCTGAAATAAAGTCTGAGGGACGCTCTTTTAGAAGTCGGAGAATCTCATCATTCATCGACTACTTTCAAATCTGCTATCCTAATCACGTTTTGTTCTTCCCGGACACTTCCCACGCCTGCTCGCCGAAATACTTCAGCGTAGAGGCAGGGACATGACCCGGTTACTTATTGACCTACGGCTTTATCATAACGGGAGAATTGCATGTTGAAAGTTCCCCGTCCCTGGGTGAGAGATCTCAACTCAGTCGAGTAACCAAACATCCGGGTTAATGGGGATAGGGCCCGGATCAGTGTCACCTTTCCCTTTGGGGTGATGGCCTCCACGGAGCTCTTTCTCGCTTTGAGATCTCCGACGACCTCACCCATGAACTCCTCAGGAACGATGATATTGACTTCCATCATGGGTTCCATCAGGACGGGCTGGGCTTTTCGGCAGCTTTCCCGCACGGCATTGGCAGAAGCAATCTTAAGGGCAAGCAGGGAGGGATGCTCAGGGTCCGTTTGGGCCTTTAGCAGAGTCACACGAAGATCTGTCAGAGGGTAACCCATGATGACTCCGACGGTGGAGGCTTCCCGCACACCCTCCTCAACGGAAAGAAGGCCTTCAGGGGTCAGAGTACCCTCCGGAATCTCGGGATGGAAATCGATCCCCTTTCCCCGGCCATTGGGTGAAACACGTAAAAAAACTTCTGCATAATGCTTCATTTCGTCGATCTCTTTTATGAATTTGGCCGAGGCCTCTGCTTCTTTCTCCACTGTCTCCCGATAAACGACCTGAGGCCTTCCTACGTTTACCTCAAGGTGATATTCGGTCAGAAGACGACTGACCAGCACATCCAAATGTAATTCACCCATACCAGAGATGATGGTCTGGCCTGTATCCTCATCGAACTTGACCCGAAAGGTGGGATCTTCCTCGCTCAGTTTCTCAAGGCACTCCGTCAGTTTTTCCTGGTCCCGGTTCGTCTTTGGCTCTACAGCGACCGACATCACCGGTTTATAGAAATCGATAGGTTCGAGAAGAATGGGATGGGCCGGGTCGCACAAGGTATCTCCGGTCGTTGTTTCTTTGAGCCCCATAACAGCCACAATCTCGCCGGCCTTCGCCTCTTCTGCGCGACTGCGTTGATGGGCATGCATCTGAAAGATTCTGGAGATCTTCTCTCCCTTTCTTATCCGTGGGTTGTAGGCTTCTATTCCCACCCTGAGCACACCTGCGTAGATCCGGACATAGACCAATTTCCTTCCTTCATCCATCTGAACCTTGAAGGCCAACGCCGTCAGGGGGGCTTCATCATCCGCCCTCCGCCCTTCTACCTTTCCCTTAATCGGGTTTGTCCCCTTGATCGGTGGGACATCCAGAGGGGAGGGGAAATAATTGATCACAGCATCCATCAGGGGCTGGATTCCCTGGTTCCTCAGGGCTGCACCACAGAGAATCGGAACGACTTTCATCCCGATGGTCGCTTTTCGAATGACCTCGTTCATCTCGGATGCTGAGATCTCTTCTCCGTTGAGGTATTTTTCCGTCAAATGATCGTCCAGTTCAGCAACCGATTCGAGCAGTTTCGACCGGTAGGAAAAAGCCTCTTCCGCATATTCCTTGGGAATAGACACCTCTTTGAAGTCAACCCCGAGGCTATGCTCATCCCATACAATCCCTTTCATCTTGATGAGGTCGATGGCGCCAATGAAGCGATCTTCCATTCCCATAGGGATCTGAAGGAGCAGAGGGTTGGCGGACAAACGGTCCACCATCATCTTCACCGTCCCATGGAAATCAGCACCGATCCGATCCATCTTGTTGATGAAGGCCATCTTGGGAACCCCGTACTTGTCCGCCTGATGCCAGACGGTCTCCGATTGGGGTTCCACGCCCTCGACAGCGCTGAAGATCGCTATTGCTCCATCCAGCACGCGTAATGACCGTTCAACCTCGATCGTAAAATCGACATGTCCGGGGGTATCGATGATATGAATCGTATGTCCCTTCCACTCAACGGTCGTAACCGCAGAGGTGATCGTAATCCCTCTTTCCTGCTCCTGGGGCATCCAGTCCATCACTGCGGTCCCGTCATGGACTTCACCCATCCGGTGGATCTTCTTCGTGTAGAAGAGGACCCTCTCTGTAACCGTTGTTTTTCCTGCGTCGATATGGGCCATGAAGCCGATGTTCCGGATCCGGCCCAGTCTTTTTTCGCCGCCCATTGCTTTAACTCGTAGTTCTCTGAAAATGTATCCGGCAATATTAAAGGGATTCCTCTGAAATGTCAAACATGAGTGTCACTTTGCCCACCAATGATCAAAGCAAGACTTGAGGGTAACATGAGGGTAAATTTCTCTTGACATTTCTTGCCGGATATGTTTAATATTTGACTAACTAAGGAAGAAAACTATGAAAAATTTTTTCGGTTTTTTCTATTTTTATTTTAGAAGCGGGCACCCATAGGTGTGTCCCATGATTGTATGGGAGCCATGGGTGACCAGAAAGTCCCCATGGCTTTTTCATTTTTAAGCCATAGGGGCAACCTTATGGCTTTTTTATTTATTGAATACGGACAATCCTCACTCCGGAAGAAGGAAGGGGATTCAGAAAGGGGAATCAGAAAATGGCAATCTCAAAGAGAGTGAAGGGAGCATTGAATGGGGCTTCATGGGTAAGGCGGATGTTCGAGGTTGGAGATGAGTTGAAGCGGGTCTATGGCGAAGAAAACGTCTATGATTTCTCCCTCGGGAATCCCAATCTTGAACCACCTCCCTCCCTGAAGAAGGCCCTTAAGGAACTGGCGGATAACCCCGTCGCCGGGATGCATCGCTATATGCCGAATAATGGGTACATCGAGACAAGAAGAACGATCGCAGAGTATCTCAAAGAAGAGTCCGGACTCCCTTTCACCGAAAATCACGTCGTTATGACCGTCGGTGCAGCCGGCGGGCTTAATGTAACCTTTAAAGCCCTCCTCGACGAGGGCGACGAAGTCATCGTTCCCTCCCCTTACTTCATGGAATTCAAGTTTTATATCGATAATAATGGCGGAAAGATCCATCTGGTCGAAACCAACGAAGACTTCTCCCTGAATCTGAAAGAGATCGAAAAGGCCATCAGCGAGCGGACCAAGGCCATCCTGATCAACTCTCCAAATAATCCGACCGGGGTCATTTACAGCCATGAATCCCTTGAAAAGCTCGGACAGTTGCTGAAGCGAAAGAGTCAGGAATTGGGAAGAACGATCTATCTCATCTCGGACGAGGCCTATCGACGAATCGTCTATGATGGGATTAAACTCCCCATTTCGTTTCGCTATTATCCCCACACGATCCGCGTAACATCGCATTCCAAAGATCTTTCATTGCCCGGGGAGAGAATTGGTTATATTGCCGTAAGTACCCTCTGCGAAGAGGCAGGCGAATTGGTCGGAGCCCTTGTCTTCTCAAACCGGATCCTCGGGTTCGTCAATGCCCCGGCCTTGATGCAGCGA